>NZ_VPAP01000020.1:0-45250 GCF_013419195.1 Acinetobacter sp. YH12099
CAATTTTCTGACTTAAATTTCGCTCAAATAAACTTCGAGTAATTTAAACCAATCAATCAATGAAATATTTTCGATCAATCAATCAGTAAAAATCCACACAAGTTGTTCTTCATAATCTCTTAATGATCTCAACTTCTACCTCGTCAGTAGAAATTTTAACGCAAAAAATTCTCTACAACTTAACCCTGTGAGCTAAGTTTGTAGGCTGTTTCGCGTCGGGATGTGTGCATTCTAGGGGATTTCAAAATCTTTGCAAGCCCCAAATTAGGATATTTTTCACGTATGTATTTTTTTTCTACAAAAATACTTGGTTTTTTAATTTTTTAGCTATTTTTTCATCAAATTTAAATAAAAACTCACATCTACAAAGTAAAGAGGGCTTTTTTATCCATACTTTTATGGGCTCAAATCGGTCAAGTTTTGCAGGCTGTAATCAACGATTGCCAATGTATACAATTCTTTTTGTCTTATGATATCTAAAAAAATTTTACATCTCAGTTAAAAATGCTTTTGCATTATCCAGAATCATATTCCTACATACGGCGTACCTATCATTGATTTCATATCAGTGTGGAGGTCTTGTCCGTTGATTAAAAGTTGGTGTTCAGCATTTACATTATTGATTTCAAGTCGAATGAGTCTACTCCTCTATTCAACAAGTTTAGATCGCGCCATCCACATACACTACCTACAAGAGGTTTTGCCGTATAAAAGTAGCTTTAGCTTTGAATTTTGAATTTAGGTCTTAAAGTTTTAAGAAAATTTTTATAAAACAAAGAGAAGTAATCTTACATTTTACCTTTAGATATAAACCACAACAAAACTAGAGGCAAAAAAAAGAAAGAGATCTCTCCCAAAATCTCTCCCTCGGAGTTGAATCTATATGCGATCCATATATCATTATTATAGTTATACGAAAAAAAGAGTCCCTTGGGGAAGGGACTTGTAAATTGTGGAGCTATAGTTATAAGTACCCTCTAGATCTGTTTTGTACACTGTGTCTAGATGGGTAAATCTTATACATAACTGAGCAAAAATGCAAGCTACTTGGCAAAATTTAAGTGTTGTTTTTATAAGGTTTTTTTTGAATTTACTTATTCATATAATTAATATACCAAACAGAAAATAAAAGCAGACCGAAGCCTGCTTTTATTTCAATCACTTAGAATGGACCTAGTCCGTAAATGTGACTTTGGCAATGGCTTTTTTGCCCGCCTGAATAATGTGTGTTGCGTTTTCTTTGACCGAGAAACCTGCATCAACCACATTCCAATCTACTTTTACTGCGCCACGTGCAACAGCATCTTTGGCTTGTGCGGCATTTTTGGTTAAACCTGCAGCACGTACAATAGAAGCAATAAATAATTCACCACCAAATTCAGCACGTGAAATCGTCACTTCTGGCGTACCTTCAGGTAATTCACCTTCGGTAATGATATTACCTGCACCTTTATGGGCATTGGCTGCAGCTTCGCTGCCGTGGAAACGCTCAACCAATTCGAGTGCCAAAATCTTTTTGATTTCTTGCGGATTACGACCTTCTGCCATTTCTTTGAGCAACACTTCAATTTCATCCATCGACTTGAAGCTGAGTAACTCAAAATAGCGCTCAATCAGACTATCAGGCATCGACAAGACTTTTTGATACATCGCACCCGGTGCATCAAATACGCCAATATAGTTGCCTAAAGATTTAGACATTTTATTCACGCCATCTAAGCCTTCAAGAATTGGCACAGTAATACAAACTTGCGCTTCCTGATCATAACGACCTTGCAAGGTACGTCCCATCAACAAGTTAAAGGTCTGGTCTGTACCGCCCAATTCTACATCGGCTTGTAATGCCACCGAGTCATAACCTTGTACCAACGGATACAAAAATTCGTGAATCGCAATCGGTTGCTGGTTGTTATAACGCTTGGTGAAGTCATCACGTTCCAACATACGCGCTACGGTTTGCTGCGATGCCAACTGAATTAAGTCTGCTGCAGTTTTTGTTGCAAACCATTCAGAGTTAAACACCACTTTGGTTTTATTTGGATCAAGAATTTTAAAAACTTGTTCCTGATACGTTTTGGCATTTTCCAAGACTTTTTCACGTGACAACGGCGGACGTGTAGCACTTTTACCTGTTGGGTCACCAATCATGGCAGTGTAATCGCCAATCAAGAAAAATACTTCGTGACCTAAGTCTTGGAATACTTTTAATTTATTGATTAATACCGTATGCCCCAAGTGTAAATCAGGTGCAGTCGGGTCAAACCCCGCCTTAATTTTTAAAGGACGATTCTCTTTTAATTTCTTTAGAAGATCTTCTTCAGAAATAATTTCATGCGTGCCTCGTTGAATGAGGGCAAGTTGTTCTTCAGCCGGCAGGAAATTTGACATCACGAAATCCAAACACATCAGTTATTCAATTTGTGCGATATACTAACACTTTTTCAGCATATTGCAGGCTATAGAATAACCATGACAGCGATCTATATTGGGGTAATGACGGGCACAAGTATGGATGGTGTCGATCTTGTTGCTGCTTCTTTTGATCCACTGCAACTCCACGCGACCCTGACTTTGCCGTTTGATCCCGATTTACGTGACGAACTCATGGCACTGACTTTGCCAGGTGACAATGAAATTGACCGCATGGGCAAGGCAGATGTGGCTTTAGCCACCATGATTGGACATGGTATTAATAGCCTGATTGAAAAAAATAAACTGGATAAATCTCAAATTAAAGCGATTGGTTCGCATGGCCAGACCATTCGTCATCGTCCTGAACATGCTTTTACTTTACAAATTGGTGATCCGAACATCATCACCGAAATTACCCAAATTCCTGTAATTTCAGATTTTCGTCGTCGTGACATGGCTGCAGGCGGACAAGGCGCACCGTTAGTGCCCGCTTTCCATCAAAACTTATTCCAACATCCGAGTATTCATCGGGTAATTTTAAATTTAGGCGGCATTGCCAATGTCAGTTTGTTGCCTGCAGGACAGCCCGAAGCAGTATCGGGTTTTGATACAGGGCCTGCCAATATTTTAATGGATGCTTGGTGTGAGCGTTACACAGGACAACCTTATGATGAAAATGGCAATTGGGCTGCGTATGGACATCCGATTCGCAGCTTGTTAGATCGTTTACAAGCCCACGCTTTTTTCTCTAAAGAACCACCCAAAAGTACAGGGCGCGAAGACTTTAACTTGGAATGGTTAGATGAACAGGTTGCCGATTGGCGTAATGATGTGGAATATGACGAGCTGGAAGATAATCCTGAAAATATTCAGGCGACTTTATTAAAGCTCACCACCCGCGCGATTAAAAAAGCCATTTATCGTTCAGGCATGGATACAGGTGAAGTCTATGTCTGTGGCGGTGGTGCCTATAATTCTTATTTGCTAGAGCAATTGCGCTGGCGTTTGCGCAAACATCAATGGACTGTACAAAGTACAGCCGATTTAGGGCTAAACCCAACATGGGTCGAAGCCACCGCCTTTGCTTGGTTGGCAATGCGTTTTTGTCAGCAATTAAGTGGCAATTTACCTGCGGTCACAGGGGCAAAAGGTGATCGCATTTTAGGTACCATGACTTTGGTTTAAGGATGCACTTTTAAACCAGATCAGTAGCAACAAAAAAGCCTTTCCTCTTCTATATAGGAAAGGCTTTGATCATTTTGAGTGCATCAATCTACTTTTTCAGATGCTGATACTCAAAAATATTTAAATCATACTTAGATTGAGAATGAAGAACCACAACCACAAGTCGTGGTTGCATTCGGGTTTTGTACCACAAAACGCGAACCTTCCAAGCCTTCAATATAGTCCACTACCGAGCCAACTAAATATTGATAGCTGAGTGAATCGACCAGCATTTTTACATCGCCATTCACAAATTCTGCATCATCTTCATTTTGGCTTTCCGCAAAGTTAAAGCCATAAGAAAATCCTGAACAACCGCCACCTGTCACATATACACGTAGCATTAAGTCTTGATTACCTTCACTGTCACGCAATTGGCGAACTTTTTTAGCAGCGTTGTCGGTGAGCTCAAGTGCTTGGGCATTCATGATGGATTTTCCTCAGGTACAATTCAGATGTCTTTTCTGCAAAAAGACCACTTATCAAGTATAGCATACTCAATATTGGGACGGTGATGCAGAATTAAAGTGAATTCTGAGTAATTACCTCAAGATTCTCCAATTATTTGTAATTTTCGTCCTGCAAGCCACATTCAAAATTGGTTGGCGCTTCTTTACAGCGGAATTGCCACAATAATTTCATCATGCGTTTGTCATAAACACCACGTTTAGTTAAATCAATCCGCGATTCACGCATCATTTTTTGATAACCCGGTTGATCTGCTGCAGGCACTTGCATCCAATATTTTGCAGGAATATCGGCTTTCATTTTGCCTAAAATACCAAAGGCACGTGGTAACTGCCCTTTCACCCATTCACGTGATTTTTGCCCAAAACCTGCAGGGAATTTATCTGGGCGGATAATAATATTGCCCGTGACCTGTAAAATTGGATAATTCACAATCGCGCCTTTAGTGCCTAAGCCTTTATGTAGTTCCAAAGGACGGAATACTGCAGCAGGCGCACCAATAATATCGACCTGACCATTGTTAAATTTACTGCCAAAATTGGTGACATCGGCACTGACTGCTTGCGCACCAATTTGCTGTACCATAATTTTTTGCGCTTGGTCATAATCTAAAACAGCAATTTTTTTCCCCGCGGCTTTGGCGACACTATTAATACTGCGGTCATTCACCATCAAAAAGGCATCGCCCACAGGAATGACACCTGCAACTTCATACTGACCATTGCGCATATATTTGGCGAAAGCAGGACTTGCCAAACCTTGCATGACTTTGACTGCCAGTTTTAAATCTGGAATCGCGCCAATTGCATCCAATGAGCCTGTAAAATGGTTAAATTGACGACCACGCATGCCCGTCACACTAATACCATCACATTTTCCTGCTTTAAAATCTTCTGCAATCACGCCTTCGTTTTGACCTACGCGTAACTCAATCTCTGCACCCCAGTTTTTGGCCGCCAATTGATAGTCTTGCATTAAGTTATAGACATCACCGTTTTTACCGACCAAATCGAATACACAGACCACTTGTTTGGCCTGCGCTGCACTAGCGACTAAAGATAAGCCTGCGCCAAATAATAAAGCTTGCGTCCATTGTTTCATTTCTAGTTCCTTCCATTTTTTGTTTTTCTGCGCACAGTTGATCCAAACCTTCAATTTAGTATCACTGTTCTTTTATCAAGCTCAGATTAGCGAATTTTGATTTTTTGGCTGATATGGCTCAATTGACGAATCTTTCATTATAAAAAACCTAGAGATCTAGGCTTTTTTATTAAAAATCAATCTATTCACCACCAAGTGAACATTCAAAATTGGTTTTTTCGACAGAACAACGAGCGCGTTTTAACACACTCATCATGGCAGGGTCATAAATACCGCGTTTGGTCATATCCATACGTCCATCACGTAGCATTTTTTGATATTTAGTTTTATCTTCTGCGCTCAAGTTCATTTTATATTTGGCTGGAATTTCACCTTCTAAACGATTAATCATACTCATCGCTTTAGGCAGATTTTTTACAAACCAATCTCGTGATTTTTGCCCAAAGCCCGCAGGGAATTGTTCAGGGCGAATCACAAAGTCTGCGGTCACTTGTAATACAGGGAAATTAAACATCGCCCCGTGATTACCTAAACCTTTGTAGATTTCTAAAGGTTTGTACGCATAGGCAGGCGCACCGACCATATCGACCTGACCATTGTTAAATTTCGCCACAAAGTTAGATACATCAGAAATGACAGCTTGCGCACCTACACGCTGCACCATAATTTTTTGTGCATCATCATAGCCCAATACCGCAAACTTTTTCCCTGCTGCTTTTTCAATCGAATTGATATTCTTGTCGCGCACAAAAATGAATGCCGAACCTAAAGGTGAAATACCTGCAACTTCATATTTCTTGCCACCTAAAGTGGTGACCATTTTTGCTGCATTGCGTTTATCTAAAGCAAAACTGATGGCACGTTTTGCAATCGCATTACTTGGTGCACCACCTAAAGCATCAATCGAGCCTGCAAACTTATTGTATTGACGGGCACGCATGGCAGTCATAAATACCCCATCACATTTGCCTGCTTTAAAGTCATTATCTGCGACAGCTTCATCCTGACGTGGAATTAAATTGACTTCTGCACCCCAGCCTTTTGCTGCTAGCGCCCACTCTTGTGCCATCTGAAAAGATTCACCTGACTTACCCAGTAAGTCAAAGACACATACATCTACTTTTGCTGCTTGCGCCTGAGCACTGAAACCGATCGCTGCGAATGCTGTCAATGTTGCGCTGACCCATATTTTTTTCATTGTTTCGATCCTTCTACAGATTTTTTTATTTTTGAGTGTCCGTACACGAAACAAATATTAAGCAAGTTCAAATTAAAAAAATAGAGCATTTACTCGAATTTCATCTGTCAATTCTGCCAAAACCTTATACTGCCTTATTTAAGCGATCATTTTTATTTCATAATTCACTTATATTTTATAGATTTAGATCAAAATAAAGATCATTTCCAACATGCACGTATTTTGTGCTTGTTTACAAAGTCATAAAAAAAGCCTGTTGTTAGATCATAATTTTTAAACATCACAAGAGAGATTTTTCGCAAATCACAAATAAAACTGGGCTTATTTTTGTTTTCTGGTGGGCTTCCATTAGAATATGCCCAACTTTTGTTGTGACCAGTAAACACCATGATTCAACTTGACCAAGTTTCTTTACGCCGCGGTGGACGTGTTTTATTTCAAAAAGCGTCTATGCAAATCCATCCAGGCTGGAAAGTCGGTCTTACAGGTGTCAATGGTGCAGGAAAATCCAGTTTATTTGCTGCGCTTTTAGGTAGTTTAACCCCAGACGAAGGTACGTTGAGCCGTCCGCAAGGCTGGACTGTGGCGCACATGGCACAGGAAGTTAAAGCATTGGATTTGCCTGCGATTGATTTTGTGCTGTCGGGTGATGAAGAATACTGGAACATTCAACAACAACTGCAACATCCTGAACAATTAAATAATGACCAACTTGCACATTTGCATGGTCGTTTTGATGAAATTCATGGCTATACCGCACCCGCCAAAGCCGCACAACTGATGGCAGGTTTAGGTTTTATGGAACATCAAAACAGCTTGGCGGTCAGTAGTTTTTCTGGTGGATGGCGCATGCGTTTAAATTTGGCGCGTACCTTAATGAGTCGCTCCGAATTATTATTACTGGACGAACCAACCAACCACTTAGACTTAGATGCAATTTTATGGTTAGAAGACTGGCTTAAAGCCTATGCGGGAACTTTGGTGCTGATTTCCCATGACCGTGATTTTTTAGATGCCATTACCGATCATATTTTACATATTGAAAATAGTGAACTGACTTTATATACAGGCAATTATTCAACCTTTGAAACCACACGCAGTGAACGCTTGGCACAACATCAACAAGCGTATGAAAAACAATTAGAAACCCGTGCACATTTACAAAAATATATTGATCGTTTTAAAGCCAAAGCCACCAAAGCACGGCAGGCACAAAGCCGTATCAAGCAATTGGAACGCATGCAATTGCTTGCCCCTGCGCATGTAGATACACCATTTACCTTTAGTTTCCGTGAACCGACCAAAATGAGCTCACCCTTACTGACCTTGGAACAAGTCAGCATTGGTTATGCAGACAAAGTGATTGCCAGCAAAATTAACCTACAAATTACCCCGACCAGTCGTATTGGTTTATTGGGGATGAACGGCGCAGGTAAATCGACCTTAATTAAATCCTTAGTGGGTGAATTGGCGTTATTGGCAGGTACTCGCAAAGCCTCAGAATTACTCAATATTGGCTATTTTGCACAGCATCAAATGGATGCTTTGGATGATAGCGCCAGCCCGATGCTACAACTGGCACGCATTGCCGATAAAAAAATCAGCGAAGCCACTTTACGCGCCTTTTTAGGCAGTTTTGGTTTTAGTGGCGAACGTATGGACACGCCTTGTGAAAGTTTTTCAGGAGGTGAACGTGCACGTTTGGCTTTGGCTTTAATTGTCTGGCAACGTCCTAACGTACTGATTCTGGACGAACCGACCAACCATTTAGACTTAGATATGCGACATGCCTTAACCATGGCATTACAGGATTATGAAGGTGCAGTGGTATTGGTGTCACACGAACGTCAATTAATTGCCAGTGTCTGCGATGACTTACTCTTGGTTCATGCAGGACAATGCACAGAATTTGAAGGCGATTTACAAGATTATGCCCAATGGTTACGCCAAGCTCGTGCAGACATGCTTAAGCAAGGTACATCCAACACAGCTCCATCCAATCCAAGTCCAGTGGTTGAGAACAAGACTAACCTAGTCAAAGTAGATAAAGAAGCTCAACGCAAACTGGCAGCACAACGCCGTGAACAAACTCGCCCTATTCGTAAAAATATTGAAAAATACGAAGCGCAAATTGAAAAAATTCAACCGCGTCTGACTGAAATTGAAACCGAACTGGCAGATCCTGCCCTTTACGATGCCAACCGTAAAGATGATTTGCTCAAACTCATGAATGAGCAAAATGATCTGAAAACAAAATTGGCACAGGCAGAAGAACAAATGCTTGAATTGATGATGGAATTGGAAGAACTCGAAAGTAGCTTTGAATAGCCATACCGATGAGATTTTAACGCTATGCTAAATAGGGTTAAATCTCATCATATTTCGTAGAATATGCATTGAGTATGTTCCATACTTATAAGACACATTCGTAATAGTTTTAATCTTTAGTTTATCTTCACAATAACCACGCAAAGAAATTTAAGTCACTCTCTGCGTTTGTTTATTTTTACTTATCAATCTTGCACCACAGCATAGTTGTATGACACCCCCCACCCTGAATAAAAGTAAGACAACGATAGCTACCAAGCAAGAAGTTTTGAATTTAAAACTCAGTGTGATTTTTAAATTCAAAATCTACAATTTAAATTTAAAAGCAAAAACTTAGTTATCCACAACTCAAACTAACTGTTATTTTAAATTCAAAACTCTAATTAAAGCCAAATCAATCCATTCTTTCATGGTTATTTTGAGTCATTGAATCTCAGTGATTCACAGAAAATCGCTGCTACTCGGCAGTAATTTTTGCTTTGCTAATACATAATTCTTGTATTTTCCAGCCCTGAATATAGCGCCAGATTTCTTGAATATACCCTTGATCATCCGCCAAACCAATTTGAATCCGACAGTTAACCTGCTCACGATCAAACTCATATTCTTCTAATTCAACATTCGGTTTGATCGGTTTCCAGACACCATTATTCACTGCATGCTGAATGTTGGCATAACGTGTTTCACGATTTTCCACACGTGATTCTGCCGTATAAACGACTTTAAAATCTTCATCTTCATAGTGTGCTAACAGCTCCACATTGCCAGTAAAAAAAGCATTCACCCATGCATCACGTGCTTGTTCTAATTGATTATCCATCTTAATGATTCTCCTATATTTTTGGCTTAATGTAGCTCAGCATGACAGAACAATAAGTCAGTTTTATAAAAGTTATTTGGATGAATCACGACAACAACAAAAGCCAAACATAAAAAAGCACTCCGTAGAGTGCTTATGGTTATGCGGATGATTTGGACGAATTAAGCGTCAATATCTGCATTTAAGGCATTTTCTTCAATAAAGGCACGACGTGGTTCTACATCATCGCCCATTAAGCAAGAGAACATGCGGTCTGCTTCAATGGCATCATCAATGGTGACTTGCAACATATTGCGGTTTTCTGGGTCCATCGTGGTTTCCCAAAGTTGTTCCGCATTCATCTCACCCAAACCTTTATAGCGCTGAATCATCATGCCGCGACGCGAGTCCTGCAAAATGTGTTGCCACACTTGATGGAAATTGTTGACCGTAATTTTACGTTCGCCTTTTTCCAAATACGCACCTTCTTCAAGCAGCGTAAACCAGCTTTTTGAATTTTTCAGCAAACGTGCATATTCAGCTGAACCCAGCAAACCTGTATCTAGTAAATAAGTATGGGGCAAGTTGTGCACATATACCGTGATTCGTGGCCAATACGTTGCAGATTTTTGACCATCCGCATCTTCTTTTTCAAACTGTTCGATGCTTAATTCAGGACGCAAACCTGGCTGTAATCGTTCAATGCTTTGACGTAATTGCTCGCCCCATTGTTGTACATACGCCTGATCTGCTGCTTGATCAATTTTAAAGGCATCTAATTCTAATAAACCATCCAACAGACTTGCAGGATAACGCAGCGTTAAACGGCTCAAACTCTTTTGTGAAGTTTGATAATCAGCAATGACTTTGGCTAAAGCCTCACCACGAATTGCAGGTGCATCAGCACTCACATGCAGCTCCAATTCATCAATCGCATTAGAAATTAAATAGGTTTCTAAAGCATCGTTATCTTTGATGTATTGTTCCTGCTTGCCTTTTTTCAGCTTATACAATGGTGGCTGTGCGATATAAATATGACCACGCTCAACCAATTCTGGCATTTGACGGAAGAAGAAGGTCAATAGCAAGGTACGAATGTGTGAACCATCTACGTCAGCATCGGTCATGATGATGATTTTGTGATAACGCAGTTTGTCTGGGTTATATTCTTCACGACCAATACCACAGCCCAAAGCGGTAATTAAAGTACCTACTTCTGCCGATGAAATCATCTTGTCAAAACGGGCACGTTCCACGTTCAGGATTTTACCTTTCAGTGGCAAAATTGCCTGCATTTTACGGTTACGACCTTGTTTAGCCGAACCACCTGCAGAGTCACCCTCGACTAGATATAATTCAGATAATGCAGGGTCTTTTTCCTGACAGTCAGCCAATTTACCAGGCAAACCTGCAATATCCAAAGCACTCTTGCGGCGCGTCATTTCACGGGCTTTACGCGCCGCATCACGGGCACGCGCTGCATCAATAATTTTACCCGCAATGGATTTTGCCGCTTGTGGATTTTCCAATAAATATTCAGAGAAAGATTTATTCATGGCCTGCTCAACAGCAGGTTTCACTTCACTCGATACCAATTTTTCTTTGGTCTGTGATGAGAATTTTGGATCTGGCACTTTGACCGACACAATCGCGGTTAAACCTTCACGTGCATCATCACCCGACACCACGACTTTTTCTTTTTTCAGGATATTTTCGCTTTCCATGTAGTTATTTAAACCACGGGTCAGCGCAGCACGGAAGCCTGCCAAGTGCGTTCCACCATCTTTTTGTGGAATATTATTGGTAAAACAACGTACGTTTTCCTGATAAGAATCATTCCACTGCAAAGCAACTTCTACGGTAATCCCGTTTTCAGCCTGTGTCGTGAAATGGAAAATTTCATTCAGATGGGTTTTGCCTGCATTGATATATTTCACAAATTCAGACAAACCACCTTCATAGTCAAAAATATGTTCTAAATTGACACGTTCATCACGCAGTACAATACGCACGCCCGCGTTTAAGAAAGACAGTTCACGCAAGCGACGCGCCAAAATATCTACGTTAAAAATGGTTTGGCTAAAGGTTTCAGCACTTGGCCAAAAACGCACAGTCGTGCCTGATTGCTCAGTGTCGCCCACTACTTTTAAAGGATATTGTGGATCACCATGGCGGTATTCCTGTTGGTGAATTTGACCCGCGCGTTTAATCGTTAATTCAAGTTTACTCGATAAAGCGTTGACCACCGACACACCAACACCGTGCAAACCACCCGAGACTTTATAACTGTTGTCATCGAACTTACCGCCTGCGTGCAGAATTGTTAGAATTACTTCTGCCGCAGAAACACCTTCTTCAGGGTGAATATCGGTTGGAATACCACGACCATTGTCAGATACGCTGACAGATTCATCTTCATGGATAGTCACCAAAATTTCATCACAATGACCCGCCAAAGCTTCATCAATAGCGTTATCGACTACCTCGAACACCATGTGATGCAAACCTGTACCATCATCTGTATCACCGATATACATGCCTGGGCGTTTACGAACAGCATCTAGGCCACGCAATACTTTGATACTAGAGGAATCATAAGCCTTTTCATTGGTTTGTTCTGTAGTAGAGACAGATTGATCTTCTGAACTCATGGTTTCTCCCTAGTGAAAAATAGGTCTATCAAAAGATAAAAAAATTATTGCTCAACAGCCTGCACCGTTCCGTGATCGACCTGAAATAAGCGATAAGGAATCGACAACGCTTGTAAGTGTTGTTGCACGGATTGATGATCTAAAGTGGTAATAAAAACTTGACTACCCAATTGGCTTAATCGTTCAATTAAACGTTGTTGTGCGCTTAAATCTAATTCTGCTGTCAGATCATCTAATAATACCACAGTTTCCTTATTAGACGCATGCAGCATTGCAATCTGTGACAGTTTTAATGCCATAATCAATAGCTTTTTCTGCCCACGTGACAGCACCACATCGGCATCACCCATTGGGGTTTTTAAGCGTAAATCGGCGCGGTGTGGCCCATATTCGGTATAGCGACGTTCCACATCTTTTTGATGATAATTGCACAGATCATTCAACAAGCCTGTTTCGGTATGAAAGCCTGCGCTGTATTCCAGACTAATGTGTAAATCAGGCAATAAATACTGTAAATCTTGTGCAAAAAATTGCTGCCATTGTTCCACCGTTCCCAAACGCTGCCGATGCAAAATCTCACCATAATCACTGAGCATTTTGTTCCACGGTTCCAAGTCCGACAGACTTAAATGTCGCTGTGATTTAAGCAAACTATTACGTTGTTTTAAGGCACGTGAATAATATTGCCAAGCGTGATAAAACTCTGGTTCCACGTGGAACATCAACCAGTCCAACAGTTGCCGTCGTGGTTTTGCACCATGGTCAATAATATCGGTACTGAGTGGATCAATATGTTGTAAAGGCAGAATTTTAGCCAATTGCCCTTGGGTCGCAACAGGGTCGCCATTGACCTTAATCAACTGCTCACCCGATGCCATTTTTTGCATGCCAATTTTTTCAGTCAATGACTGAGCAAATACAATCGCATCTTGGCTACTGTTCTGAATGTAATTTTTAGGAATATGGGTGCGAAAAGAACGCCCTGTCGCCAATAAATGAATCGCTTCTAAAATCGAGGTTTTACCCGAACCATTTTGCCCATAAAAGACGTTAAACGGCTGCAACTCATGAAGTGCAACCGCTTTTAAGTTCCGAACACGCTCGATATGTAAACGCGTAATATGCATGATTCAGCTAGATTTAATCTTGAAATAAACCGCTCACTTAAACACGCATTGGCATCACAACATAGGTTTGATCTTGATGTGCTGGATCTTGTACCAATACCGATTGATTGGCTTCGGTCATGGTCATCGATACATCATCGCCATCCAATGCCCCTAATACGTCCAATAAATACTGTGCGTTAAATGACATTTCTAACGGTGAATCGGCATATTGAATCGCTAAATCTTCAATTGCTTCATCTTGTTCTGGGTTATTGGCACGTAATTGCAAGGTGTCCGCACTAAAATTCAGGAATACGCCACGCAATTTTTCATTACTTAAAATCGCCACACGCTGTAAAGATTGTTTAAATACATCATGCGCGATCAGCACGTTTTTATCACCACCACGTGGAATCACACGGCGATAATCTGGGAACTTACCATCAATTAATTTAGTGGTAAAACGCACGGTAATTTCTGCTTGTTCTTTGTCACGGCTTGGGGTGCGAATGGTCACATTCAGCAATTCACGCCCAATTAAAAGTGCCAGTTGTTCATCTTCAATGCTCAGCAAACGCTGCAATTCAGCCACAGCTTTACGCGGCACAATGGCTTGAATTAATTGAGTAGCTGTCGAAGATGCCGCTGTTTCACACAAGGCCAAACGGTGACCATCTGTGGTCACAGCACGTAATTGGTTTTCATCAATTTCTAACAAAGTACCCGTTAAATAAAAGCGTACATCCTGCACTGCCATCGCAAACGCAGTTTTTTCAAACAAACGCTTCAGCTCACGCTCAGTAACCGTCACTTGCGTACCTTGAGCATTTTCTGTAGCCAATAATGGATAATCTTCCGCAGGCAAAGTACCTAATACAAAGCGGCTATTGCCCGATTTTAAAATACAGCGCTGATCTTCAGTGATTTGCAAATCAATCAAAGCTGCGCTTGGTAAAGATTTACAAATATCCATCAGTTTACGTGCAGGCACTGTAGTTTCCCCTGCCTGTAAACATGCCCCTTCAGTCAGATTCGTACTGGCAACCAATTCCACTTCCAAGTCCGAACCAGTAATGGTTAAGGCTTGCTCAGTCACCTGAACTTTGACATTGGATAAAATATTTAAGGTATGGCGACGTTCAACCGCTCCTACGACATGTGACAGAACATTCAGTAAGCTTTCTTTCGCGATTTTTAAACGCACGGTACATTCCTCTAACAACTGAAGATTGGAGTATAAAATAGGTTTTTTAGCAGTGTACTATGCGGCAAAAGCTGCCGCATGGCAAGAACAGAATTTGAGCAAATTCGGTCAACTTTGCAACAATCGTTGCAGGTTTTTATAGTCTTCGTTAAAGATCGGATCTTCTTCGCGCAGGCTTTGTACTTTTTCGCAGGCATGCATCACGGTACTGTGATCACGGCCACCAAATGCCATACCAATTTCAGGGAAACTGTCGCCTGTCAGCTCACGTGCCAAGCCCATTGCCAACTGACGTGGACGCGCATAAATACGGGTACGTTTTGGCCCCACCAATTCTTTGAGCGGAATACGGAAATATTCACTCACGACTCGCTGAATATTTTCGGTACTGATGGTACGTGCGCGAATTGCCAAGACATCTTTTAAAGATTCACGTACCACATCTAGATCGATTGGGGTGCCTTTAAAACGGGAAATTGCCACCACTTTATTGAGTGCACCTTCAAGTTCACGCACATTAGCCACCACTTGCTGGGCAATAAATAAAGCACAGTTACGTGGTAAATCTACGGCGCTGCTTTCAGCTTTCTTTAATAAAATTTCAATTCGGGTTTCAATATCTGGCGGTTCTACCCCGACTGATAAGCCCCAAGAAAAACGTGACACCAAACGTGCATCCAATTCGGTTAATTCTTTTGGATAACGGTCTGAAGTCAAAATAATCTGTTTAGATTCATCCAATAAAGCGTTAAAGGTATAGAAAAACTCGACCAAACTGGCTTCTTTACCTGCCAATAAGTGAATGTCATCCACCAATAACAAATCTAAAGAGCGGCAGTTTTTCTTAAATTCTTCAACCTTGCCCTGCTGCAAAGAGCTGACAAAATCCTGCACAAAACTTTCTGCAGTCATGTACATCACCCGTGCATTCGGTTTGGCTTGCAACAAAGCATTGCCCACCGCTTGCATCAAGTGAGTTTTACCCAAACCTGTTGGGCCATACAAAAATAATGGGTTGTGCTGTGAAGCCCCCAATTGGGTCAATACCTTGCGACAGGTTTCCGCAGCCATTTGGTTAGAACGACCTTCCACAAATAAGGAAAAGGTAAATAACGGATTGAGTTGGCGTTTACGGCTTTTTGCAGAACTTTCTTCTTTTTCACGTTTAGGCTTGGCCACAGGCGCAGGGCTAGATTCCAGCGCAGCAGTAGTGGTAGCAGGTTGTTCACTGGCCGATAAAATTGCACCTGGACGCGAATCGACTAAAATTTCGACCTTACGCACGCGTCCCTCAGACAACTGCTCTGCCAAAATAGTAATCAATTCCAGATGATGTTCTTGAATGTAACGCGTCCAATAAGGATTAGGCGCATAAAGTTTTAATGTATCTTCAACTTCTTCTGCCACCAATGGGCGAATCCACATTGTAAAGACATTTCCAGAGAGCTCTTGTCGCAAGCGATTTAAGCAGTCCGTCCAAAGCATGTGAAACCCCTATCTAATCCATTTTTAAATTTAAAACTTCTCTCGACCGCCTGAGCGGGTCGCCATTCTAACCAAGTTATCCACATCTGTCATGACAAAATCAGCAAAATTGCTCAAAAAAGGAATCACTAAACCTGAATTTAAATTTGAAACGTGGTGTGGATAAGTTTATCCGCAAGGTGTGGATAAAATATAGCACAAAGTTATCCACATAGTATTAAAATTATAGAAACACAGATATCCACAATTCAAAAT
Source organism: Acinetobacter sp. YH12099 (assembly GCF_013419195.1). Taxonomy (NCBI): domain Bacteria; kingdom Pseudomonadati; phylum Pseudomonadota; class Gammaproteobacteria; order Moraxellales; family Moraxellaceae; genus Acinetobacter; species Acinetobacter sp. YH12099. Next base: position 16,235 of record NZ_VPAP01000020.1, read on the forward strand.
TTTGTTTTATAAAAGAAAAAGTGGGTTTTCAACAGAAAAATGCGTCCCTAATAGTAATAAATTTAAATTTATAAATTTGAATTTATTTATAAGAAACGTTGCAACTGTGGATAATTCAATCTGAGTTTAAATTTAAATTCAAAACCGAAAATTTTAAAATTAAACAGAATAAGCTTGTGGATAATTATGTGAATAATACTGTTAATAACTTATTAGTCAAGCATAAACAATTGCTTATCTTGTGTATACTTTAATTTGTATGATCAACCAGTCAATTGAGCGAAAACTTGTTAAAAAGAAAAATTTAGGCTTATTTTGCAAGAAACCGTGTTTTTCATTGACAGCTCAAGCAATGAGCACTAAAATCGCGGACCTTTATAGAAAGATCATTTTTGGAGTTTCGATATGAAACGTACATTTCAACCATCTGAATTAAAGCGTAAGCGCGTTCATGGTTTCCGTGCTCGTATGGCTACTAAAGCTGGTCGTCAAGTATTGGCTCGCCGTCGTGCAAAAGGTCGTCACAGCTTAACTGTTTAATACAGTCACGCTGAACCGACTCTTGGGTGTTATGACAACACTTTATGGCTTCAGCACAGAGTTGAGATTACGCTGTGCTGCCGATTATAAAGGTGTGTTTGATGGTGCGCTTTTTAAAGTGCATCAACCCCATTTCTTATTTCTTGCAAAACATTCCGAACTGCCGAATAGCCGTTTGGGTCTTGTCGTTGCAAAAAAGAAAGTGCGTCGTGCACACGAACGAAATCGAGTAAAACGACTTGCTCGCGAAAGTTTTCGCTTACACCAACAGCAATTAAATGACTTAGATATTGTGGTAATGCCCAAAGTTGGGGTAGATACGGTATCTAATGCGGAATTGCATCAGCAATTACAATTTGCTTGGCAGAAGTTACAACGTCTCGCCAAAAAGCATTCAAAAATAGCTCCCTCCCCACAAAAGTAGAGATGGCCAATGGTACGTTTACTGCATTGGTTGATACGTTTCTATCAGATCGCGATTAGTCCTTTATTGGGACCACGCTGTCGCTATATTCCAACATGTTCTCAATATTCTTTGGAAGCAGTCCATACGCATGGTGCTGTACGTGGTGTGTGGCTGGCTACAAAACGTATTTGTCGTTGTCATCCGTGGGGTGGTTCGGGCTATGATCCGGTGCCGCCAAAAGTCATTCGTTTTATTTCATTTCAGCAAATAGATTCTCAAACGCATCACATTACTGTACCCTTTCGTGATCGTTTATTGAACCAAAATCACTCTAACCACTTGGGGTAATAGATATGCAACAATGGGCCAGGTTTGCAACTCTCGGGGCCATGTTTGTCGTCGCATATTTGCTCATTTTGGCGTGGCAAAAAGATTATGGAAATGCTGAAACAGCACCGCAGCAAAAAACTGCCGTTGTTTCACATGAAGTGTCTGCAGATTTGCCGAATGCCCAAACGGCTACAGCAGCTTCTGATGTACCGCAAGCAAATATTCCTGCACAGCAAACAACCGATGCCACAGCACCTGTAAGTCAGCAGCTTATTTCAGTACAAACTGACCTTTATCATCTTTGGATCAATCCGAAAGGTGGTGATATTGTTCGTGTTGAATTACTCAATCATGACAAAAATAAAGACAGTGACGATCCTTTCGTCATGCTGGAAAGCGATGCTAAGCGCACCTATGTCGCGCAATCTGGGTTAATCGGGCTGAATGGTCCAGACAGTAGCCGTAATGGCCGCCCAAGCTATGAAATTGAAAAATCGACTTATAGCTTAGCCGATGCCAAAGAAAGCAAAAATAAAGCGGGTGAAACAGTTAAAACTTTAACTGTCCCAATGGTATATAAAACTGCCGATGGTGTAGAAATCATTAAAACCTTTAGTTTTACTGAAGGTGAATATCCTGTGCTGGTGAATCACAAAGTGATTAACCGCAGCAGCCAAAACTGGCAAGGTCAGATGTTTGGTCAGTTGAAACGTGATAATTCAGATGATCCAGGCAAGTCAGATCAAGGTATTTTTACCTTGGGTACTTTCCTTGGCGGCGCATGGGGAACACCTGAAGAACACTACAACAAGTTGAAATTTGACAATTTTAATGACGAAAAATTGAATGTCGATGCAACAGGTGGTTGGGTGGCCGTGGTTCAGCACTATTTCGTGAGTGCATGGGTTCCGGGGCAGTTAAAATTGACGCAGGCCGATGGTCAACCGTATGCAGCGAAGTTGGAATCACGTAAATCTAGCGATGAAATGAACATCATTGGTTTTACCTCGCCAACCATTAATGTCCCTGCAGGTACGGTGGCAGAAGTTGATGCGACCTTCTACTCTGGTCCAAAAATTCAGTCTGAATTGAAAGATTTGGCGACAGGTTTGAACCAAACTGTGGATTATGGCTGGTTATGGCCAATTGCAAAATTATTGTTTATTGGTTTGCAATTCTTCCATGGTTTAGTGGGCAACTGGGGTTGGTCAATCATCTTATTAACCGTTCTTGTCAAACTGATTCTTTGGCCGTTATCGTCTAAGAGCTATCGTTCTATGGCGAAAATGCGTGTGATTGCACCAGAAATGCAGCGCATGAAAGAAGAATTTGGCGAAGACCGTATGCGTTTCTCGCAAGAAATGATGGCACTTTATAAACGTGAACAAGTGAATCCACTGTCAGGTTGTTTGCCATTGTTACTACAAATGCCAATTTTCCTTGCCTTGTACTGGGTATTGATGGAATCGGTAGAGTTACGCCATGCACCGTGGTTAGGTTGGATTCAAGACTTATCGGCAATGGACCCTTGGTTTATCTTGCCATTGTTGATGGGTGTGACCATGTATGTTCAACAAATGTTGAACCCACAGCCAACAGATCCAATGCAGGCAAAAATCTTCCGCATTATGCCTGTGGTATTTACCGTATTCTTATTGTTCTTCCCTGCAGGTCTAGTTCTGTACTGGATTGTCAACAACTTGATTACGATTTTGCAGCAAAGCTTGATCAACAAAAGTGTTGAAAAAGACCGCGCTAAACGAGAAGAGGCAACTCCAGTCAATTAAGTATGGCTGAGCTGCTGAATAAATCCGCTTAAGATGGTAATCTTAGGCGGATTTTTCTTTGCATATATTTTGAAAATTTTAGGTGAATTTTATGTATAACCGCAGCACCATTGCCGCAATCGCGACTCCACCTGGCCGTGGTGGTGTGGGGGTGATTCGCCTGTCGGGATCCAAAGCCTATGCGATTGCCGCAGCCTTGACCCAAAAAGACTTACCCAAAGCACGTTACGCAGGTTTTCGCCAGTTTTACGATGCAGCCAATGAAGTCATGGATGAAGGTTTGGTGATTTGTTTCCCCAATCCTCATTCATTTACTGGCGAAGATGTGGTGGAACTACAAGGGCATGGTGGCCCAGTGATTCAAAATGCGCTGTTGGCACGTTTACTGGAACTCGGTGCAACGGCTGCCAAAGCGGGTGAATTTTCGATGCGCGCCTTTGAAAATGGCAAGCTGGATTTGGTACAGGCCGAAGCCATTGCCGATTTAATTGATGCCACTTCACAAGCCGCTGCGCGTTCTGCTCTACGTTCCCTGCAAGGGGCTTTTTCCACCAAAGTGAATACCGTGCTGGAACAGTTAATTCACTTACGTCTGCATGTTGAAGCTGCTATTGATTTTCCTGAAGAAGAAATTGACTTTTTGGCCGATGGGAAAATCCTTAATTTGCTGGATGAAGTGGCTGCTTCGGTGACTGCTGTGCAACAATCTGCGCGTCAGGGACAATTGTTGCGTGAAGGTCTGCAGGTGGTGATTGCGGGCAAACCGAATGCAGGTAAATCTTCCTTACTCAATGCCTTGGCGGGTATTGAACGTGCGATTGTGACCGATATTGCAGGGACTACTCGTGACGTATTGCATGAAAAAATTACCCTGAATGGCTTACCAATTACCCTGACTGATACTGCAGGCTTGCGTGAAACAGGGGATATTGTGGAACAGGAAGGGATTCGCCGTGCGATTAAAGAAATTGAACAGGCAGATTTATTGTTATTGGTCTATGACTTGAGCCAAAACGAAGATCCGTTGCAATTGGCACAGCATTATTTTGCGGAACATATTGAACCGAAGCGTTTGATGTTGATTGGCAATAAATGTGATTTAACTGGTGTACAAGCTGCAATTTCAGATTTTAAAGGGTTTAGACATATTACTGTGTCGGCCAAACAAGAAACAGGTGTTCAATCGCTCATAGAGGCGATTACAGCGCATGCAGGCTTTCAGCCTGAAGAAGATACCTTTATTGCACGTACCCGTCATTTAGACGCAATGAAGCGCACGCAGCAGTATTTGGCTGAAGCACGTGAGCAGTTGGTGGTCTATCATGCGGGGGAATTAGTAGCCGAGTCGTTACGTCTTGCACAGAATGCTTTGGGTGAGATCACTGGTGATTTTTCTGCAGATGATTTGTTGGGCAAGATTTTTGGATCGTTTTGTATTGGGAAATGATTTTTAGCGATTACTTTCTGATTTGATATGAAAATAGCATTAAGTTTTAGTGGCTTAGTGCTTTTTTATTATCCTATTTTAGGTTGGTCAGCTGATAAAAATCAGCCTATTTGATAATGTTTAGTGTCTCTTTTGTTACAAACCCGATTTAACCCATGTCATGTTTAAACATTTCAATTTACCTTTATGAAAACCCATCAATAATCACGCAAGTTTTTTTAAACCGCAGCATTTAAAGCTATGATGAGAAAATAATCAAAGATTGGCGCTCAATTCAATCCTAAATGCACGAGATGAAATCTCTGATGGAGGTTTTTTGGATGTTTGAACTGGCTTTTTTACGTGAAATACTCATTTCTTCGGTTCATTTTCTGCAATTGTCACTCGAAGCCATTTCTGTGATTTGTGTGGTGATTGGTCTAGTTAAAACTTTATGGGTGCTGGTTCGGTTAAAATCGGGGCGTACTGCACGTTATTGTTTTGGGGATTGGCTTGCGACGGCGCTTGAATTTCAGTTGGCTGCAGATATTTTAGCCACCACGGTAGATCCAGATTTAGATAGCCTAATTAAATTGGCGATCATTGCAGTGATTCGAACCTTTTTGAATTACTTCCTGACCAAAGAGTTAGAACATCAAGCCCTTAATGAAAAATAATGGCTATTGAGTTTGAGATCAAAACAGAAGACATAGTCCCATTCATCTACAAGGTTTGAATAAACTCAGCTGATTCAAACCTTGTCCTGATTTTAACGTTTAGTTTAGGTAAAAACTCATCCTAAAACAGGTTTGTTCTGCAACTGGCGATACCAAATAATGATGTAGCCACACAGTAAGCAGATGGCTGCACAAAAGCTAAGTACGGCGGTGGTTAAACCGAAATGATCGGCCAAATAACCGACTGCAATAATTGGCAGAATTGTGCCTAAATAGCCCACAAATAAATAGGTCGACATCACTGCAGCGCGATTCTGTAGATTGGTCATGGCATGAATTAAGCCAAAAGCGCCAATCAATGCCAACCCGTGTCCTATGCCTAGCAGCACATCACTCACAAAAAATAGAAAACTCCAGTGTAAATACATGCATAAACCGAGTACCAATAAACTCAATAACAGCAAATACAGCCCATAATTTAGACATTTTTGTGCAGGAATGGCTTTGGAAAAATACTGCACCAGCGCTGAAATCAGCAAAATACAGGTGATAGCCAAACCACTGACCAAAGGCCCGTGCCACGGAATAATCACTTGCACAAAAGAGGGAGAGAGCGAAGCAAATAAACTAAAGGCAGCAAAGGCACAGAATGCGGTTAAACCTGTAATATAAAATTCTGCATGAAAGCGTGGTTCTGGGCGTTCTAATTTTGGGGCAATCGAGAAGGCTTGTGGCGTAAATTCAGGCGGTGCTAAACGTAACAATCCAATAAAACACAGTACTGCACCCAAAATGACAGGAATATATGGACTAAACAAAGGCGCTGCTGAAAATTGTGCCACACCACCACCGAGCAAAGGACCTAAGCCAAACCCGACTGCGGTAATGACTGAACTGAGCTGTGGCGCATGTGCTTTATGTGATTCGGGGATACTCCACATTAAGCCAATTAACGCCGATGTAGTCATAAGACCTGAAGCAATCCCAATCACAAAACGCCCCAAAGCAAGCCAAAGTGCATTGGTGGCAAACATCGACAGAATCAGTCCGAGGGTGATGATCACTAAACCCAATTCTAAGGTTTTTAAGAAGCCGATACTGTTGCTGGTACGTCCTAAAAAGAGCAAGGTAGCCAAACAACCGAGCATATACGCCACAAAAATAAAGGTGATATGGCTGGGTAAAAGCTGCCACAATTCCTGATAAATTGGATACAGCGGGCTTGCAAGTGCCGTGCCCATGGTGCCAATAATCAGGGCGAGGCTGATCATCACGAAAGGATGCCAAGATTGAGATTGAGTCATAAAAAACTCGATTGATGGCTAAACTCTTGAGTTTAGTCTCATATAGTGAGAAATATCACTCAGTGTAAAGACAAGCCTTGAATCTGGTCAAGCCTATTTGTGTTTAAGCATAGCGTTTCAGCAATTTCATAAACTCTTCCAGTTCATGTTCATCAATCGCGCATTGATCACCAATCACATGATGGCGTAAATGCGATTCGATTAACTCATTCATCAAACCATTGACCGCACCTTTAATGGCTGCGACTTGTTGTAAAACTTCAATACAGCCATGATCAGGATTGTGAAGTGCTTGTTCTACTGCCCCAATTTGTCCTTGTAGGCGTTTGACGCGATTTAAAATTTTCTTATCTGTATGTAAATGACCCAACACATCACCTCAATTTTATATACTCTATGGGAGTATATTTAACAATGATTTCCCATTATGCGTCAGCAACACTCTCATCGTATCCATCCACATCAATTCGATCAAGGCAATCCGCTGGCGCAGAAAAAAATATTATATGCGGCTTTGCTGACGGCTGTCATGATGTTCTTGGAAATCTTGGGTGGTTGGATTTTTCATTCCATGGCTTTGCTAGCGGATGGCTGGCACATGAGCTCACACATGCTGGCGCTAGGCTTGGCTTATTTTGCCTATCGGGCAGCACGTCATTATGCAGCAGATACACGGTTTAGTTTTGGTACATGGAAAATTGAAATTTTAGCTGGCTATAGCAGCGCCATTTTATTGTTGGTGGTGGCTGCATTTATGGCAATTCACTCTATCGAGCGTTTATTTTTTCCTGTCGATATTCAGTATAACCAAGCCATCCCAATTGCAATTTTAGGGTTATTGGTCAATTTGATTTGTGCATGGTTATTACATGAAGATGATCACCATCACCATCACCATCACCATCACCATCACCATCACCATCACCATCACCATCACCATCACCATCACCATCACCATCATGAGCATACGCATGACAGCCATGACCTGAATCAAAAAGCCGCCTTTATGCATGTGGTGGCAGATGCGGTGACTTCAATTTTTGCGATTATTGCTTTAATTGCGGGTAAATATTGGGGCTGGGATTTTCTAGATGCACTGTTAGGTATTGTTGGTTCAATTTTAGTGGCGCGTTGGGCGATAGGTTTGATGCAGGAAACAGGGAAAACATTGCTGGATGCAGAAATGGATCATCCTGTGGTGGATGAAATTCGTGAAGTGATTGCAGAGTTACCAGTCAGTGTGATGATCACAGACTTGCATGTTTGGAAAGTCGGACAGGGTAAATTTTCCTGTATTTTAGCATTGGAAACCGCACACGATTTAGACGCAGATCAAGTCCGCACCGCCCTCGCCATTCATGAAGAAATTGTGCATATTTCAGTAGAAATTAATCCGCCATCAGGCTTGAATGTTCCACGTGAAACCTAAAGCGTTGCATAGCAAAAACGAGTTGTAGCAATTGCGTAATTCTGGCTTAAAAATACTGAATTCTGTGCAGCTTTCAGCTTAGAATCAGGCTAAATTTACTTTTAGATGAAACACATGATTAAACAATTGAGTTTAGCTGCCTTAATGGGATTATGCAGCGCCGTGAGCATGGCCGATGTTGCAACGGTTAGTAAAAATGTCAAACAACAGCATCCGCAACTGAAATTAGACAATATTCAAGCCACAGAAATGAAAGGTATTTACAGTGCCTCTATGGATGGTCAAGTGGTGTATTTGAATGAAGATGCACAACATATTTTGGCGGGTTCAATGATTCGTTTAAAGGATCAGCATAACTTAACCAAAGATTTATTGATCCAACAAAACAGTGTCGATTGGAAAAAGTTACCGTTACAAGATGCAATCAAAAGTGTGCGAGGTACGGGAAAACGTCAGATTGCGATCTTTTCTGACCCAAATTGCCCATATTGTAAACAGCTTGAGGCTGAACTGAAAAAGCTGGACAACATTACAATCTATACCTTTATTTTGCCGTTAAAAGCGCAATCTGTTGCGCCATCTAAACAGGTGTATTGTGAGAAAAACCCTGCTCTTGCTTGGGAAAACCTGATCACAAAAGCACAATTGCCTACAAGTCAAAGCAGTTGTGCCAACCCTGTGGAGCGCAACATTGTTTTAGCGCATCGTTTAGGTGTAAACGGTACGCCTGCGATTATTTTCTTGAATGGCTTTAAAGTTATGGGAGCATATCCTGCGGCACAAATTGAACAGATTTTTAAAGAATTTGGTCTTTAAGAACGGCTAATTTTTTATCTGATATTGGCAACTAAAATTGTGTAGTGTGTATCGGAGCAAACCTGAAATTTGTGATTGCGAAGTAGATATAAAAAAACCGCCTCAATTTTTAGGCGGTTTTTTTATTGAGAGAGAAGATGTTTGACTGAAAAATTACAGTCGTTAATACAGGATTTAAGCACGCGATTTTTTCATGAACGTATTATAAATAAATAGAATAATCAGCGCACCAATGATGGAGGCAATAAAGCCTGCGGCAGAACCATCACCGTACAATCCCATCATACGCCCTGCATAGGTTGCCAATAAAGACCCTGCAATCCCAAGTAAGGTGGTGACAATAAACCCTGCTTTGTCATCTCCAGGATGAATCGCACGGGCGATTAAACCTGCAATAAAACCCACCACAATTGCGACAATTAATGACCACATGAGCAGCTCCTTGTTATCTTTGTTTATGTTTTACATCATGTTTCAGACTTATTTTTGCTGAAAAATCCCAAGGAAAATAGTCGAATAATGCTACAGCATGTTGTGTTTTTGTCCTGTTAGATAGATGAAATGCAAATTTTAGCCATAAAAAAAGTGATCTGAAACGATCACTTTTTTTAAGCGAGGCGTGTTTGTTTTATAAGCCAATTTCGCCAATAAACGGAATATGACGATATTTCTGGTCGTAATCTAAGCCATAACCGACAATAAACTTATCTTCAATTTCAAAGCCCATGAATTTAACTTCAAGTTCAATTTCACGGCGTGATGGCTTGCTAATTAAGGTACATAGCTCAATTGAATTTGGCTCACGGGTTTGCAAAATTTCCATCACTTTATTTAGGGTGTTGCCCGAGTCGATAATATCTTCAACCACCAAGACATCTTTACCGCGAATTTCACCATCCAAATCTTTTAAAATTTTCACATCACGCGATGACACAGTACCTCCGCCGTAGCTGGATACAGTCATAAAATCCAGTTCATGTGGCTTTTGAATGGTGCGGCATAAATCTGCCATGAACAATACAGAACCACGTAATAAGCCAATTAAAACCAACTCTTTGTCGCTATTGGCATAGTGAGCATTAATTTTTTGACCAAGTTCCTGAACTTTTGTTTTGATTTCTTCTGCAGAAATCAAAACCTGCATTTCAACTGTCATGGGTAGATACCTAAAAAGCAAAAATAAAAAAGGTGTTGACCTGCAACACCCCAAAATATGCGCTAATTTTAATATATCTTGCGCGATGTTGCACGTGCTTGCATGGTTAAAATAGCATCATTTTTGTGCTGAGTGAGAATCTGAGCGTAACAACAAAGCACAACCGAGTATCAGCATTGCCCATCCGATGGGTTTTATATACGAGGATTGCGCAGGTTTAGCCACCTGCTGCTGAGTTTTGATTGGGTTGGTAGTAGGCACGTTGTCCATAAATATAGGTCGCATGAATATTACGGTCATCTGCTAAAGTAATGAGGGCAAATAATGCATCTTCAAGATGTTTGGAACGTTGTTGTCGTAAGCGTTGTAAAGCGGTGGCATTTAAATCCAGCACCACAAAATCGGCTTCTTTGCCTACCTTAAAATTCCCCAGCTTATCGTCTAAGTCCAAAGCTTTGGCAGCACCTAATGTGGCGTGATACAACGCTTCAAAAGCAGAGAGTTTTGCCCCTTGCAGTTGTTGTACTTTATAGGCTTCATTGAGGATATGCAGTACATTAAACGTGGTGCCTGCGCCAATATCTGTACCTAAACCGACCTTCACCTGTCGCTCCCAAGTTTTATGCAGCGGAAATAAACCGCTGCCCAAAAATAAATTGGAGCTTGGACAAAAGGCAATTGCAGAATCGGTATGATGCAGACATTGCCATTCATGTTCTTCTAAATGCACACAATGCGCAAAAACCGAACGTGAACCTGTTAAACCATAGTGATGATAAACATCTAAATATCCATTTTGCTCTGGAAATAATTGTTTCACCCACGCAATTTCATTGTGATTTTCACTTAAATGGGTATGTACATAAACATCGGGATATTCGGCTTTGAGTTGCCCTGCCCGCGCCAGTTGCTCAGGGCTAGAAGTCGGTGCAAAACGTGGCGTAATCGCGTAGAGATTACGTCCTTTTCCATGCCATTTTTCAATCAACGCTTTAGAGTCTGTATAGCCTGAGTCTGCACTGTCACACAATGCTTCAGGTGCATGCCGATCCATCAGCACTTTACCTGCAATTAAACGCATTTGATGTTGTGCTGCCGCTTCAAACAACGCATCTACCGATTCAGGATGTACCGTACAAAACACCAAAGCTGTGGTGGTGCCATTTTTCAGTAATTCCTGCACAAAAAATTGTGCAATCTGATCTGCATAGGCTTTATCTGCAAATTGCAGTTCAGTCGGAAAAGTATAAGTATTCAGCCATTCCAGTAATTGTTCACCATACGCGCCAATCATTTCAGTCTGTGGAAAATGAATATGGGTGTCGATGAAGCCAGGCACAATGAGATGGTCAGGATAATGTTGGAACTCAGTGTTGGCGTTTAGCTGTGCCTGCCCTTCTTGCCATGAACCAAACCACTGAATTTTGCCTTGTTCGCAAATTAACAAGCCATCGTCTACATAACGGACTTGTTCTGAAATTTGATCGGCTTGGCTGGTACAGTTTTTGAAATCAAGAAAGCGACCACGAATTGCGGTGCGTTGTACAGGAGATGGCATAAAACAACCTACATTTTTCATTTTTTCAAGAGATTGTACCTTAAATGTGGCTTGTAGCAGTATGATAAAATTTATCGTACGGTAAATTAAAACTTAGCTCAATTGATATAAAAAAGCCCTCTCGAAAGAAGGCTTGCAACGATGATGAGGACTGTTAAATTTTATAATGTGGTTTCATGGTGTTTTCGACTATGTCGAATTGATAACCACGCAGTGATTGTCAGTACGAGTACAATAAAGCCGAGTGAAATCCAGATAGGCATGTGGAATACATCTAACATCAGCATTTTAAAGCCAATAAATAGCAGAATTAAACCCAGCCCATACGGCAAATAATGCATTTTAGTGGCTGCGCCTGAGAGCAAGAAAAACATGGCACGTAAGCCCAAAATAGCCATAAGATTTGCGGTGAGTACAATAAAGGGATCGGTGGTCACGGCAAAAATTGCAGGGATAGAATCCACGGCAAAAATAACGTCAGATGCTTCGACCAAAATTAAAACTAAAAATAATGGCGTTGCCCAAAGTACACCATTTTGGCGCACAAAAAACTGATCTTTTTCCAGTGTTGGGGTAATACGCATGTGTTTGCGTAGCCATTTCAACAACGCCATATCTTCAATATTGCTGGCTTCTTGCTCTGGACCTTTTAAGAATTTAAAGCCTGTGTAGACCAAAAATGCGCCAAAAATATACAAAATCCAGGAGAATTCTTGTACAAACCAAGCTCCAATAAAAATAAAAATGGTTCTGAGAATAATTGCGCCCAGTACGCCGTAGAGTAAAATTTTACGCTGTAAGCCCGGTGGGATGGCGAATGCGGCGAAGATCATCAACCAAACGAATACATTATCAATCGCCAGTGATTTTTCCAGCAAATAACCCGCAAAGTATTCCATGACTTTGGTGTTGGCGACTTCTAGCCCAACGCTGTGTTTAAGATACAGCCATAAACCGCCACCAAATAAAGCTGCCACACTGACCCAGGCGATACTCCAATACGCAGCGGTTTTGACTTTGACCGATTCGCCTGCTTTTTGTTTAAAGCCTAAGAAGTCAATGGCGAGCATGACTGCAACAATTGCAAAAAAGACCAGATATAGCCATAAATTGCCGATGGATTCCATACAATCTCCACATCCAACAACTGGCCACAAAAAAACCTTGACCTGTTGTCAGATGATTTCAAACATCTGTAACAACATGATCAAGGTCTTGCCTACATAGAGCGGACTTGTATCAACAAGTATGTGCACTATGCTCAGCGTCCGACTTTTTGCAAAGTGTAATGACGAAACGCTGACACGTTAAAGTTATATTTTAACGCTTGGAGGAGGCTACTCCCCTTGTTCAACATAATTTGGGATTAGGACGCTGCCTAAATCTGCGTAAAGAATTACATAATTTTAAGTGTTGTGCAATTTATTCTGTATGGTAAATCACTTTAATTTGTACAAATTCAGAACAATATTTCGTAAAGAGTGTGGCAAATTGAAAAAATAGATTTAGTTTGATAGGTGGACTTATGCAAATTCAACATCAAGAAACCCAACGCGGTGGCGAGTTTTTTATTGAACGAGATGGTCGGCATATCGCTGAAATTACTTATCAATATCAAGATGATCACACTATTTTAGCAGATCACACTTGGGTCGATCTGACATTACGAGGTCAAGGGGTTGCCCGTCAGCTATTAGATATTTTGGTCGCCTTTGCACGTGAAAAGCAGCTAAAAATTGTACCCGTGTGCTCTTATATTGAGACGGCTTTTGAAACAGATACACAATATGCTGATGTCGTGGCTTAAAAGTCTTTCTACGTTGAAATAATCTAATGTGTTGGTATTAAAACAGCATGCAGACTTCGTCTGTCGTGCAGTCTAAAATTTTCTTGAAAATATTATAAAAGCCCAAAAAAGCCAATCCACAGCGCGTAGATTGGCTTTTTTGTAACATAGTTAAGCCAAGATTATTCGTAATTAATCATCACTTTCATGGCATTTTCATCTGAAGCATGTTTAAACACATCATAGGCTTTTTCAAATTCAGAGAATTTAAAATGGTGCGTTGCCAGTTTTTCTAAAGGCAATTTGCCTGAACAGCAGGTTTTTAACAGCATGCCTGTCGTATTGGCATTCACCAAACCCGTAGTGATGGTTAGGTTTTTAATCCAGAGTTTGTTTAACTCAAAATTTACCGACTTACCATGTACGCCCACATTGGCAATATGTCCGCCCTCTTTCACGACATTTTGGCAAATATCCCAAGTGGCTTCGACACCTACAGCTTCCATGGCGCAGTCTACCCCGCGACCACCTGTAATCTCTAAAATACGTTGTACAGCATCTTCTTTGGCAGAGTTAATAGTATGGGTTGCCCCCAATTCTTTTGCCATCGCCAAGCGGTTATCGTCCATATCGACTGCGATAATTTGTGCAGGAGAATAGAACTGTGCGGTAAGCAGACAACCCATGCCAATTGGACCTGTACCCACAATGGCAATGGTATCACCAGGTTTAACATTGCCGTATTGCACACCAATTTCATGTGAAGTTGGCAATACATCAGACAAGAAAACCGCAACTTCTTCATTTAAACCTTCAGGCAGCAAATATAAAGAAGTGTCTGCAAATGGAGTATGGACATATTCAGCATGAGTACCATCAATCATATATCCCATGATCCAACCGCCTTCATTTTGGCAGTGTGCATAGAGTTGTTTTTGACAGTTTTCACAGGTACCACAACGGCTGACGCAGGAAATAATCACCTTGTCGCCTTTTTTGAAGTTTTTTACAGCAGAACCGACTTCTTCTACAATCCCAATACCTTCGTGACCTAAAATACGGCCATCAAAATTGCCTGTTTTAGCTACAGCAGTCTCTTGAATCTCAGGGTTTTTACCTTTCCAGATACCTAAGTCAGTACCGCAAATTGTGGTTTTGGTCAGGCGAATCACCGCATCAGTCGGTTGTAGAATTTCTGGACGAGGTCGATCTTCAAAACGGATATCATTAGCGCCGTGATAGACCATGGCTTTCATTGTTTTTGACATTGTGACTATCCTTCTATAGTGATTATGATGAAAGACATCCAGCAGCCAACCTGCTGCAATTGTCATGCTCGCAGGATGTTATTCTTCTAAGGTAACAGGACAAGATGACAAGTTCATTAGCAAAATCGTTGCTTTTTAAAAATAATATATAAATTTATAATATATAAAAAAGGCCGTATTTTTTCAAAAACGGCCTTTAAATGACATTGATGGTTTAAGCGCTGTGTTGCAATGCCTGCATCAGTTTTTGGTGCAAGCCACCAAACCCACCATTGGACATGATCACGACTGCATCGCCCTCACCTGCTTGGCTGACGATGGTTTGAATGATCTCATCCAAAGTATTGGCCATCATAGCATGATTATCTGCCGCGGCAACCACGGGTTGTAAATCCCAGTCTAAGCCTTCAGGTTGATACCAGATCACAGCATCAGCCAAACGAGCCGAATAGGCTAAGCCATCTTTATGACTGCCCATGCGCATGGTGTTGGAACGTGGTTCGATAATTGCCCACAATTTACGTTCACCTAAACGTTTGCGTGCACCTTCGAGAGTCGTTTCAATGGCAGTTGGGTGGTGGGCAAAGTCATCGTACACTTCAATGCCGCGCGGTGTGCCGAGTAATTCCATACGGCGCTTGACCCCACCAAAATTGGATAGCGCAATACATGCCGTTTCAATTGAAACACCGACATGCTCGGCTGCGGCAATGGTAGCTAAAGCATTGGCAACACTGTGCTGCCCTGTCATATTCCAGCGCACTTCGCCTTTGACTACACCATTTTGTAGGACGTTAAAGTGTGAACCATCTGCTGCAAGTTGTTCTGCATACAGTTCTGCATTTGGCTGTGCATCGAGCGAAGTACGCAGCACAGGCGTCCAGCAACCCATCTCCAGCACTTCATCAATATTGTTTTCTGTAATTGGGGCAATAATGCGGCCTTCACTTGGAATGGTTCGCACCAAATGATGGAATTGTTTCTGAATTGCAGCCAAATCATCAAAAATATCGGCATGGTCAAATTCAAGATTATTTAAAATAGCCGTTTTAGGGTGGTAATGGACGAACTTGGAACGTTTATCAAAAAATGCAGAGTCGTATTCATCGGCTTCTACACAGAAGTATTTGCCAGCACCTAAACGTGCACTTTCGCTAAAGCCCAACGGAACGCCGCCAATTAAAAAGCCAGGTTCTAAGCCTGCCTGATCTAACACCCACGCCAGCATGGTGGTGGTGGTGGTTTTACCGTGTGTACCTGCAACGCCCAGTACATGCTTACCTTGCAAGACATGATCGGCCAGAAACTGTGGGCCAGAAATATACGGCAAACCTGCATTGAGCATGTATTCAATCGCATCAATCCCGCGTTTCATGGCATTGCCGACAATCACCAAGTCAGGATGCGGTTGTAAATGGCTGCGGTCATAGCCTTGCATTAAAGTAATGCCTGCATTTTCTAGTTGGGTCGACATCGGTGGATATACGTTTTGGTCTGAACCTGTGACGGTATGTCCTAAATCACGGGCTAAAAGTGCCAAAGAGCCCATAAATGTGCCACAAATACCCAAAATATGCAGATGCATTCCGCCTTACTCCACTGCTTTTATAGACACATCACTTATCTGTTGTGCTGTTGTCGTGATTAATTTGATTTGAAGCAACGATAGCAAGGGTTTTGGCGAAAAGATAGTGATTCTTGTATCTCATTTCAGGGATTTTTCAGCGCTGAATCTGCGCCAAACGATGTAAAAAATTGCTGCTCTTGCATTTTTCATGGCAAATAGCTCGTAAAATAAAACTGAATTTTTAAGATAGTACGACACAATGTCTTCAGCATTTTTACTTTTGGTGGTTGCAAACTGTTTTATGACCTTGGCGTGGTATGGTCATCTCAAGTTTTTACCACATGATGCGCCGCTGTGGCAGGCTATTTTATTCAGTTGGGTGATCGCCCTGTTTGAATACAGTTTGATGATTCCTGCTACCCGTTTGCTGGCGCAGCATGGCTGGGCGGTAGGTCAAATGAAAATTACCCAAGAAGTTGTGACTTTATTGGTGTTTGTCCCGTTTATGATTTTTTTGTTTAAGCAACCTTTTAAACTGGATTATTTATGGGCAGCTTTATGTTTATGTGGCTGCGTATATTTTGTGTTTCGAGCATCTTAAAATGGTGCTTTTGCATGGCTTAAACAGCTCGCGTAGCTGCAATGGTGTGAGCCTGTGGTTAATTATTAGAAAATAACCAGATAAAAATAATCAAAAAAGTCGGTTGAGTCGCCGTGTTCAATTTTAACAAGTCGAAAAATCAGTCTATAATGTGGAGTTCTTATTCAAGCTTGGCTTTCTCGCCTGAATTTCTCTTTCCTTAGTTTCGTTTCTGGAATATTTGTAATGAACGCGGCCGCTGCACAAGACGCTCCTCTCGTTGGAATTATCATGGGTTCTCAATCGGATTGGGCAACTCTCGAACACACTGCCAATATGCTGAAGCAGCTTGGTGTCCCATTTGAAGCGGAAGTCGTTTCTGCACACCGTACCCCAGATCGCTTATTTGAATATGCTGAGCAAGCGCGTGATCGTGGCATTCAGGTGATTATTGCAGGCGCTGGTGGTGCCGCACACTTACCAGGTATGTGTGCAGCTAAAACTGATTTACCTGTTTTAGGTGTGCCAGTGAAATCTTCAATTTTAAATGGTGTCGATTCATTACTTTCAATTGTGCAAATGCCTGCGGGTATTGCGGTAGGTACATTGGCTATTGGTCCTGCGGGAGCAACCAATGCGGCAATTATGGCAGCCCAAATTTTAGGTTTAACCCGTCCAGAGATTGCACAAAATGTTGTCAATTTCCGTGCCGCGCAAACTGAGAAAGTTTCAAGCAACAATATTCCAGGTCAGGCTTAAGCGGGACAATTACTATGGATAAGACCATCGGTATTTTTGGTGGCGGTCAATTGGGTCGCATGATGGCACAAGCGGCTTTACCCTTAAATATTCAATGTACCTTTTTTGAAGCCAGTCCAGATTGCCCAGCGGCAACCTTGGGTCAGGTTTTTGCCAGCAAAAGCGAAAATAGCCTACAAGATTTTATACACAGTGCCGATGTATTCAGCCTTGAGTTTGAAAATACTCCGTTGGCAGATGTTGATGTATTGATTAAGCAGAAAGACTTGCATCCACCACGTCAGGCTTTGGCAATTGCTCAAAACCGCTTGCTAGAAAAAGGCTTATTTGATGAATTGGCGATTCCTGTTGCGCCGTACCAAGCCGTCAACTCGCTGGAAAGTTTACAGGCTGCTGTAGCTGAACTCGGTCTGCCAATTGTGCTAAAAACCGCAACAGGCGGCTATGATGGCAAAGGTCAGTTTGTACTGCGCAGTGCAGATCAGATTGAACAAGCATGGGCAGAACTTGGCCCTGCAGGCAGCTTGATTGCAGAAAGTTTTGTTACTTTTTCACGTGAAGTATCTATTATTGCGGTGCGTGGTCAAAATGGTGAAGTAAAAACTTGGCCATTGGCAGAAAACCATCATCACAACGGTATTTTATCGCATTCGATTGTACCAGCACCAAACAGCGCAGACTTACAGCCTGTGGCGCAAGACTACATCACTCGCCTGCTCAATCACTTAAATTATGTTGGTGTGTTGACGTTAGAGCTATTTGTCACTGACAAGGGCTTGTATGCCAACGAGATGGCACCTCGTGTGCATAACTCAGGTCACTGGTCAATTGAAGGCGCGGTGTGTTCGCAGTTTGAGAACCATATTCGTGCTGTAGCAGGTTTACCGTTAGGCTCAACTGAAGTGGTACGTCCAACGGTGATGGTCAATATTATTGGTCAGCATCCCAAAACTGAAGATGTGTTGGCATTGAATGGCGCACATTTGCATTTGTACAATAAAACTGAGCGTGAAGGCCGTAAAATTGGGCATATTACTTTAATGCCGAATGATGCCGCTGAATTGACAGATTTATGCCGCCAATTGGCAAAAATTTTACCAAATCCATTGGCGCTCAGTGCTGATATGAGCTTGTAAATTTAAAAATGACACCAAAGCGCTCATCACGATGAGCGCTTTTTTATACTTTCACGTTTTTATTCTGCCTATTTTTAAGGTGTTCTACCGTTAATCTGTCTAGGATTGACGCTGTAATTTTAGGTTGATTAAGATAGATCAGGCTGAATAAGCAACCATCACCGTAGCAAAGCAATACTTAAAATAAAAATGCGCACAAGTCTGATGGGAAACAGATGATAATTATGAATTCAAAACTTTAAATTCAAATAGCGCGTTTTAAATTTAAAGCGATGCTTCAACTTTGAATTTAAATATCAGAAATGAATTTAAAGATAGATCTGCAGTTTTGAATTTAAATAAAGTAGCGGCTCTTTTGATCTTTAAATTTAAAAAGCTACTTTTAAATTCAAAGCAATACATCGTAAATATGCAGTGAATGTCGTGTTTTGTGGGTAACTTGGGTTGGTTTAATTTGAATTTAAACTTTTAAATTTAAAAGTCTTATCATGTGTTGTGATTTTGAATTTAAAAATGTGAGAT
Organism: Acinetobacter sp. YH12099; assembly: GCF_013419195.1. Lineage (NCBI taxonomy): Bacteria > Pseudomonadati > Pseudomonadota > Gammaproteobacteria > Moraxellales > Moraxellaceae > Acinetobacter > Acinetobacter sp. YH12099. The sequence goes on from NZ_VPAP01000020.1 coordinate 35,282, forward strand.
GCTGTACTTGTGGATAAGTGTTTTAAATTTAAAACGAGAAAATGAATTTAAAACTGTGTAAATGAATTTAAAACTGTGTAAATGAATTTAAAGTTACAGATTTTCATCTGATCTCTGTGGCTGAAGGTGTTATGGTAAAGCCAAGATTTAAATTCAAAACACATCAAAGGGTATTATGCATCGTTTCGCTGTGATTTTTGCGACAGCTGCAATGGCAGCTACTCAGGTTCAGGCAGAACTAATTATCAATGGAAAATCTGTCACCGTAACACCAACGGTCAGTACATCTGCAAATTTTCAACCACAAAACCATTTTCAAAGTTGTTTGGCCAATTTACGCAGCCAAGCCATTGCCAAAGGGGTGAGTGGTAGCAGTTATGATCGCTATACTCAAAATCTCAGTCCAGATTATTCAGTCATTGAGCGTTTAAATTACCAACCTGAATTTTCTACGCCAATCTGGGATTATCTCTCAGGCTTGGTCGATGATGAGCGCGTGCAGGCAGGACAGCAGAAATTGGCACAGCACCGTGATGTGCTCAATCGTGTTGCAGCAGCCTATGGCGTACCTGCAGAAACCGTAGTGGCGGTTTGGGGTGTAGAAAGTAACTTTGGTGCGATTTCAGGATCCTATCCATTATTGCAAGCGCTAGGTACCTTGAGCTGTGAAGGACGCCGTCAAAGCTATTTCCGAGGTGAGTTTTTTACCACCATGCGTTTATTGCAACGTGGTGATGTCACTGAATCACAATTAAAAGGCTCATGGGCAGGGGCGTTTGGGCATACTCAGTTTATGCCATCGACCTATGATGAGTTGGCGGTCGATTTTGATGGTGATGGTCGCCGTGACTTAGTATCTAGTATTCCAGATGCTTTGGCTTCCACCGCTAACTTTTTAAAACGTCGCGGCTGGCAAACAGGGCAGCCGTGGGGCTTTGAAGTCAAAGTGCCTGCAGGCATGTCTTTGAGTGGTGAAGGGCGACGCAATAAAAAATCCCTCAGCAGTTGGGTTAATCGTGGGTTGACTCGTGCAGATGGTTCGGCATTAATTCAGGGCAATTTATCGGGCAGTAGTCAGGCAGGCTTGATGGCACCTGCAGGTGCGAATGGCCCTGTATTCTTAGTGTTTAGAAACTTCGATGCCATTTATAGCTATAACGCAGCAGAAAGTTATGCCTTAGCGATTGCGCATTTATCAGATCGTTTAATGGGGCAGTCTGCATTCCGCACCGCTTGGCCAACCGATGATGCAGGTACATCCCGCGCAGAACGCCGTGAAATTCAACGCTTTTTGTTAAGCCGTGGTTATGACATTGGTGAAGTGGATGGTTTAATTGGCGACAAAACCCGTCAAGCGATTCGTCAGGAACAGACTCGACTCGGCTTGGCTGCAACAGGTCGGGCAGGGCAGCAAATTTTAAGAGCGTTTCGTAATGAAGCGGCCAAACAAATGATGCAATAAGTTGTTGTGATTGCATTAAAAAGGTCTGCAAATGTGCAGACCTTTTTAATTTTTGTCTTAAAACAGGGGATTAAGGTTCAATTTTCACTGCTTCAAGCAAATCAAAAATCACAGTCGTGACATCTTGGCTTAATTCTTTGTTATTAAAAATTTCATAAGCTGAAATGGTGATGTCGGTATCACTTGGCAGCAAACGCTGTTCTTCTTCAATCAGGTGTTCAATTGGTAATAAGGTCTGTCTAACCTCAAGATGCAAAATATCTTTGTATTCAATATTTTCATCTTCAAGTTCAATCACTTGCTCATTAAAATACGGCAATAAAATCGAGTGGAGACAAGGTTGAAGCTCAACAATATCAAAAATTTCGATATCACGGCTTTGTTCAATCGTGCTGATGTGGTCATTTACTTCAATCAGGATATGGTAGTAACTCACATGAATCTCCACAGATCGTTCAGGGTTATACAGAGCCTTCACAATAACATGAAATGAGTAAATTTGCTGCCTTTGCACGTGTAATGGATATGCAACTATCGTACAGGGTGAGGGGAGTTTTGTGTTTTAGTCACTTCAGTTTGCCAGATTGCTCAATGCTGTGCATGGAGTAAATCGAGATCGGCAGGGCGCAGTTGGAAATTCTGCAACTGCTGATCTTTTAGCATTGGATACATTAAGGCATAAGGGTCGTTATGGTGTGCTAAACCCAAAGCATGACCAAATTCATGCGCCAAAGTTAGACGTAAATCATCTTTAGATTGAAACTCATAAATCCGAATGGCCTGACCATCAAAGCTGCCTTTATCAAATAAACGTGGTTGAAAACGTGCATTAAATTGCTGGATGGATACATCAATGTCTTGATTAAGTTGATTGAGGGCATCGACTTGTTGATTGAGCTGGTTAATTTGCTGATTAAATTGCGCTATTTCGTGTTCTAAACTCCACATGTGTTGCTGGATTTCTTGTTTTTTGGCTGCAAAAATTTCCTGTTGCGAAGGATGTAGCCCACCACTTTGGTTAATTTGCTGTACTTGACGATTGTATTGTTCAAGTTGTTGTTCAAATAGCATTTTTTTTGCATCAAGTTGTTGATTTTTATCTGCAATTTCTTGTTTTAGTGCTTGAATATTTTGGTTTTGATTGTTCCAGTGTTGTTGGCGTTGTTCAATGGCTGTAAGTTGTTGTTGGCGTTGGTTTGATTCATCTTGACGTTGATCATAAATCAAGTGAATGGCGAGCTTGGCGTTCGGGTCATATACAAAATAATCTTGTCCCGTCCCTTGTTTCCAAATATGGGTGGCTTCCTGACTCAGTTGTAGTAAATCGGCATGGCTTAAGCCAAAACGCGGATCGACTTCAGCAATACGATAACGTAAGCGAGTATCTAAAGGATGTTTTAAATGATCTAGTGCAGTATTGTGTCGTGTATGAGGATGTTGAATATTTTGATAAATCAGCAAGATAGAAAACAGTATGATTGCACCCAATAGAAACAAACGCATTGCTAGCGGCATCCTTTTTTGGGTTTACTGTAGCCGAAAGTAGGGCAGAAACTCAATCTATTTGCAGTTAGAGCATCATTTTATCTATTGTACTCGGTTGAGCGTCCAATTGTCTGTGCTCTTTCATTTAAATCTTGAAGTCAGTGTATGGATATCGAAAAGAAAAACCGCGCTGCAATTGCTTGCAGCGCGGTTTTTGATGTGCGTTAAAGCGACAAATTATTTTTTATCATCTTTGACTTCAGTGAATTCAGCATCGACTACGCCATCATCGGCTTTTTGACCTGCATCGCCTTGGAATGCATTCGGGTCAAAACCTTGTGCACCGCCTTGACCTTGTGCAGCTTCATACGCACGTTGCGTAATTGGCATGATGATGTTTTGAAGCGCTTCAGTTTTCGCTTTGATCGCATCTACATCATTTTCTTTAGTGCTGGCTTCAAGCTCAGTCACTGCTGTTTCAATCGCAGTTTTTTCATCGGCAGTCACTTGTTCACCAAGGTCTTTTACTGCTTTTTGAGCAGAAGAAACTAAAGCATCCGCTTCGTTACGTGCTTTTGCAAGTTCTTCAAACTTACGGTCTTCTTCAGCATTTGCTTCAGCATCTTTAATCATCGCTTCAATTTCAGCATCGCTCAAACCAGAGTTTGCTTTAATTTGAATCGATTGTTCTTTGCCTGTGCTCTTGTCTTTTGCAGACACTTTCAAGATACCGTCAGCGTTAATGTCGAACGAAACTTCAATTTGTGGCACACCGCGTGGCGCTGGTGGAATGTCACCTAATTGGAAGTTACCCAACAATTTGTTTTGTTGAGCCATTTTACGCTCACCTTGGTAAACTGAAATGTCTACTGCAGGCTGGTTGTCTGCCGCTGTTGAGAACACTTGAGACTTCTTCGCAGGAATCGTGGTGTTTTTCTCAATGATTGGCGTCAACACGCCACCCATAGTTTCAATACCAAGCGTTAACGGAGTTACGTCTAGAAGCAATACGTCAGTTTTGTCACCAGACAATACGGCACCCTGAATTGCTGCACCAATTGCAACAGCTTCGTCTGGGTTTACGTCTTTACGTGGCTCTTTGCCAAAGAATTCTTGTACTTTTTGTTGTACAAGTGGCATACGTGATTGACCACCCACCAAAATCACGTCAGAGATGTCAGAAGTTGAAAGTCCTGCATCTTGTAGCGCAACTTTACATGGCTCAATGGTACGAGCGACTAAATCAGCAACCAAACCTTCAAGTTTGGCGCGAGTCACGTTCATCACCAAGTGCTTCGGACCTGTTGCGTCTGCAGTGATATATGGCAAGTTGATTTCAGTCGCATTTGAAGATGAAAGCTCGATTTTTGCTTTCTCAGCCGCTTCTTTCAGACGTTGTAATGCCAATGGATCTTGTTTCAAGTTGAAGTTTTGCTCTTTTTTGAACTCTTCAACCAAGTATTCGATCAAGGCATTGTCAAAGTCTTCACCACCAAGGAAGGTATCACCGTTGGTTGATAACACTTCAATTTGTTGGTCGCCATCAAGGTCTGCAATTTCAATGATCGATACGTCAAAAGTACCACCACCCAAGTCATATACAGCAACTTTACGGTCGCCTTCTTTCTTGTCCATACCAAATGCAAGCGCAGCAGCAGTTGGTTCGTTGATGATACGTTTAACTTCTAAGCCTGCAATTTTACCCGCATCTTTGGTTGCTTGGCGCTGTGCATCGTTAAAGTACGCAGGTACAGTAATCACGGCTTCAGTAACTGTTTCGCCCAAATAATCTTCGGCAGTCTTTTTCATCTTTTTCAAAGTTTCTGCAGAAATTTGCTGTGGTGCAAGTTTCTTGTCATTCACTTCAACCCAAGCATCGCCATTGTCTGCTTTGATGATTTTGTAAGGCACAAGACCAATGTCTTTTTGTACCGCTTGGTCTTCATAACGACGACCAATCAAACGCTTAATTGCGAATAATGTGTTTTTCGGGTTAGTTACAGCCTGACGCTTTGCAGATTGACCTACAAGAATTTCGCCATCTTTATAAGCAATAATAGATGGAGTTGTACGTGCGCCTTCTGCGTTTTCAATTACTTTAACTTTGTCGCCTTCAAGTACCGCTACACATGAGTTAGTTGTACCTAAGTCAATACCAATGATTTTAGCCATTTGGATGTTTCCTCAAAAATTCTTTTGCAATGTTTTCACTTGTTATTCGATATGAGAGCCAATCAAAATTTTTCAAGTTGTTTAGATGAAAATTTTTTATCAACTCTCGATTTTATAAGGCTTAAGCGCCAACCATCACCATTGCAGGGCGGAGTAAGCGACCATGTAAGGTGTAGCCTTTTTGTAATACGTTGCCAATTTCATTGGCTTTTGCATTTGGATCAATCCCTACGGCTTGATGCAGGTCTGCATTGAAACCATTGGCTGTATCAATCACCACCACACCAAACTTTTCTAAAGTGGTCAGTAATGATTTCAAGGTCAGTTCCACACCTTCAGACAAGGCAGTTTTTTCATCACCATTGGCGGCAATAGCACGCTCAAGGTTGTCTACAGAATCCAATAATTCTTTAGCAAACTTTTCTAAAGCAAACTTTTTAGCTGTATCTGCTTCACGTTCTAAACGCTCTTTGGTTTTTTCCGCTTCGTAAACTGCATTGGCAGTACGTGCTTTTTCCAATTTTAGGTTTTCTTCAAGTTTGCTCAGTTGTTCTTGTAAAGACTCAACGGAAACTTCTGCTTGCTCAGTATCTTGCGCTGTTTGTTGTTCCGTCTGCTCTTGCTCAAGGTCTTGAGTTTGTTCGTTCTGCTCAGTTGCCATTGATTTACTCCGTTTAAATGGGTTTTTAAACATGTACAGTCCTTTGGCGTCAGTGCTAACTGCGTTATTGCTGAACTGCCATGGTTAGAGAAGTTCGTAATTAGCTAAGAAATCGGGGCAGGGCAGGCAAAATTCAAGCGTGCCAGTAGATTAATTTTCATTGCCATGAAATTTGGTCAAAAAAATACATTTTGAATCAAGATGTCGGCGGATGAATGAAGCAAATTAAACTTTGAAACTTATAATATTTTTTTGTTTAAAAAAGTATGGTAATAGGGAGCTGATTATTCAGCTAAACCAGTGCTTTTATTACGGAGATAGCTAAAAACACTGTTTTATCAACAGGATTCGACTGGGTGTTTGTTCACTATATTGTGCATGCGTATGATTAGAGTTTTTAAGTTTTGGTTGATTAATCGCTAAAACAGCTTAATCGAGAGTAATTATATATTTTACACAAAACCTAACACTGCTTATTCTTTGCGCATAGATGCTATATCGCTGTAGTTTCTTGTGTATTGCTAAATGTGTTTTCGGGGCTTATCTAACTTCTGAATAAGCCCTTTTTTTACCTCATTTGTTTTGCTTTGCTGCAAGACTCAATCACGATCACGTCGTTGTTCACGGTCTTTACGGTTTTCCTGCCAGCGCTTTTGTTGTGCATCACGTTGTTGTTGCCAGCGTTTACGTGCTTCCTCACGCTTTTTTTGTTCAGCTTCAATTTGCTGCTTACGCTTTTGCTCAAGCTGTTTACGCTGCTGTTCCGATAAGCGTTTACGCTGCTCTGCTAAACGTTGTCGCTCTTGTTCATAGCGTTGTTGCTGTAATTGCTGTTGTCGTTTTTGTTCCCATTCACGACGTTCTAGTTCACGTTTACGACGCTCTAACTCAACCCGATTTTTACCTTGTTGATATTCCCAACGCTGCCGATCATTGTCATAACGTCGATGATCATCATAGCGTGGCTCATATCGTCCATCGTAGTAACCTTCGTCAGGCACGACTACGCAACCTACGGCTAAAAAAGCAGTCGCACATGAAAGTAAGATTAATTTTTTAGTCATGCTCTGCCTCCTGAGCTGATGAGGTGAATTTGTCTGAAACATCAAACATAGACTGCAATAGTGTCAATGACAGCGTCATAAAAGCAGGGTAGCGTATAGGTAATTTGAATGTGTATAACGATTGAAGCACTTGTATAACAAAATGGTCACTGTGCTGTTGATCATGAAGAAATTATGAAGCGTTTAGGCAAATCATGCAGACATATAAAAAGGAACAGGCATGCAAATTTTGAATTCATCTCTCAAAAATAAATTGCACAAAGGACAAGGTGCTGCTGCACGTGCATTAAATAAGTTACCAAGTCGAGTACATCATACTTTGGCTCAAGCTTTGGGTTATCCGTATCATTATCCAGACCTTGATCCATTTATTAAATGCATGATGGCGGCACAATTAAAGCAAGGTAAAGTTGGTTTTATTGGTGCAGACCCAATTCAGTCCAGACAGCAATTTGACCGTCAAATTGCATCTATTGCCAGTACGCCAACAGCAGTCAAGCGTGTGGAAGAGGTTCGCTTAAATTTACCCAGTGGTGATATTGCAGCACGTTATTATCATCCTGCACCGCATAAAAAACTGCCTTTAATTGTGTTTTATCATGGTGGTGGTTTTGTGGTGGGTGGTTTAGACAGCCATGATGAATTCTGCCGTTTGATGGCAGTGCATGCCAATGCGCAAGTGTTGAGTGTGGCGTATCCGCTTGCACCTGAAGCCAGTCCACAGCAGATTATTCAGGTGTGTGAAGAGGCTTTGGCGTGGGCTTATCAACATCGTCGTCAAATGAAAATTTTAAAAAACCGTATTGCGGTGGCAGGTGATAGCGCAGGCGGTAATATTGCGGCAGTGGTTGCGCAGCGTAGTGTACACAGTGCCTATGCACCCGAGGCGCAGTTCCTGATTTATCCTGCATTGGATTTTAAAAGCCGACACCCTTCATTTTTTGCCTATAAAGATGGCTTGGTGCTCACAGAGCAAGATATAGATTTCGTGACGCATCACTACGCTACGCAGCACCAAGTGGCTTTGGATGATCCGATTATTTCTCCAACTTTTGGAAAGTTGAAGAAACTAGCGCCTGCTTTTGTGGTCACAGCAGGGCATGATGTGCTGCACGATGAAGCTGAAATTTATGCACATAAATTGCGTCAAAATCAGGTGACGGCTAAGTATGTTGAATATTTAGATCAGGCACATGGCTTTATTAACCTGAGTTTTGTGTCGAGCCGTGCTAAAAAACTCAGCATTGAAATGTGTAAAAACTTTAGAAAGTTTTGGGATCGTCCTCGCCATTAAAAATCTGTATATCTGGGTTCAATTTGTTTCACGTGGAACTTTATTTCTTGGAATGAATTTTGGCTTCAGGAAAAATTAGTTCAAATGCAGGTACGTAAAAACCGTTGATGAAGCGTGCCTGATTAAAATCAGGAATCAAACTTGGATTCGATTGCCAAGATGTATATTTGAGTGGAATTAATCTGCCGCGAAAAGAAGGATTAAATTGATAGGATTTCCCTTGCCATGTTTGCTGAATTTTTAAAAGTGCAGCAGGGATGTAGCGACTATCAATATAAAAGCCGTGTTGCTTATTACATTTTTCAAGTTGAATGGCGAGTTGCAAATCTGCGTGTTGTATTTTGCAACTTATCTGTCGATCTTGAATATTCCAATCAAAGCTTGCCAGTTGTTTAGGAATGCCCCAAAGTTGTTGTCCGTGTTGCACAGAAGACTCGGTTGAAACGAAAATTTTAGGAATAGTAGATAAACGACGCTGCCTAAATAAAGGATGATCTAAAATCAGCAGCTCATCGTAAGCACCAATGGGGCTAGCGTGATAACGCACCCACATGACTTGAACAAGACGTCCTAAAAAAGAAGGTGTTAAGCCAAAAGGTTGTGCCTGTTTTAAAAATTGTGGGCTGAGCCAATAATTTAAAATATAGGCTTCACCTTGAAGTTGCCAAGGTGCTGGACACAGTCGGCTCTGATCTGAATTATTTTTATACATAAGTTTTCCAGCGTGATAAAAAATAACCACTGATTTATTCGCATAATCTTATTAATATAGATGCAATGCAAATACAACACAGATGGATTGGTCAGCAAATGTTAAAACAAAGTATGTTTACCATGGCAGCAATGCTTATCAGCTTCAATACGATGGCAGCCAACACCGTGGTAGAAATGACAACCAGCATGGGCAATATTGAAATCGAACTGTTTAATGACAAAGCCCCAGTTTCTGCAAAGAACTTTGAAAACTATGCCAAGTCAAACTTCTATAACGGTACGATCTTCCATCGTGTTATCCCAGGCTTTATGGTGCAAGGCGGTGGTATGGATGCCAATATGCAAGAAAAGCCAACCAAAGCGACCATTCGTAATGAATCAAGTAATGGATTGAAAAATACCCGTGGTACCTTGGCGATGGCACGTATGAATCATCCTGATTCTGCCAGCAGCCAATTCTTTATTAATGTGGTAGATAACGATTTCTTAAATCGAAGTCCACGTAACGCAGGCTATGCGGTATTTGGTCAAGTCACTAAAGGTATGGATGTTGTCGATAAAATTGTAAAAGTACCAACAGGCAACTATGGCATGCATCAAAATGTACCGAAACAAGCGGTAAAAATACTCAGTGTGAAAGTGAAAGAGGCTGCCTCAACAAAATAAGCGGATTTAGATTGCAAAAATATGAAAAACATGTTTTTAATTTAAAATTATAGGGTTAGTGCGAGTTTTGTGTGTTTTTGAACCAAAATAGTGCGTAAAAATCCAACACTCGTGAAAACAAGCAGTTAAAAGCACTTGCACGTGTAGGAAATTGCCCTATAATGCACCCATCCCGACGCGAAACAGCCTACGAACTTAGCTTACAGGGTTGAGTTGTTAGAAGTGTTTTGCGTTAAAATTTCTGCTGACGAGGCAGAAATTAAGATCATTAAGAGATTATGAAGAACAACTTGTGTGGATTTTTACTGATTGATTGATCGAAATTATTTCATTGATTGATTGGTTTAAATTACTCGAAGTTTATTTGAGCGAAATTTAAGTCAGAAAATTGATGAGCCAGATTTGGAAGTTTAGATTAAAGCTTCAAAATGATTTTAACTGAAGAGTTTGA
>NZ_VPAP01000021.1:0-45117 GCF_013419195.1 Acinetobacter sp. YH12099
AAAGTCGTTTGAATGATTTCTTCTTGGTCTACGTGCCATAAAATACTCCATATATTGATGTTTATAACATCATTTGAGGAGCAGAGTATCACTTATAGGAGTTGTTCAAATTTCCGGATCCATCTCTGATGTTAAATCTTCCGCAACAATCACTTTGGCTTTATCAACCAACTTGTGAGTTGCTGTAAATATTAATGTTTTGAGCTTTGCTTTTTGAGTATCTTGTCGCTTATCTAGTTTTTTTCGACCTAGATTATTTAACTCAATTTTCTGTTTCTTGTGTGGTTTAGCTTTAGCAATCGCTCTGAGCTTGTTTCTGTGCTTGTACTTTTGATTTAAATAATCTGATTCACTTGAGATCAGCTTGCCTAGACCACTCCCATATACTTCACCATCAGAATCCACAAAAGCTTCTGAGTACCCTTTATCAACACCTACTGTTTCCTGACCACAATCTTGTGTTTCAACTGCATCATAGGTTGAATGAACTTCAATATTGCCATTTTTTAGAATAATTCTTAATGTGCCTTTCGGTGCAAAATCAACAGTCGTATTTAATGGGATTTTAATGGTTTGTCGAGGGACTAGACTCGGCACTTTAAGCCAACATTGACCATTTAACTCAAAGGTTTTACACATATCCGCACGAACAATAATTTGATTATGTGTGTGATTAACACCATGCTTAAAGTGATTACGCATTTGACGATGGAGGAAATTATCAGTCATCCATTCATCTTTTTTAAGCAAGGTGTATAGTCTTTTTTGTTCATTATTACAGGAGGTGCGTTTTCGGATCGCCTGCTTTACTTTGTCTTTTGATGCTTCTCGATAGGCTTTAATATCACCTATGCAATCACGTAGCGTTTCTTTCCACGCATTTGCAGAAACACCAAAGTCACGACTTTCTTTCATCCACGCATCACGAATAGCTCTGTCACTGATATTCAAACCTGAAATAGCACCATATTTAGCCCACACCTCGCTACGAATACGACCAAGTAAAACAGCTTGTTTCTCAAGCTGTTTGTACTTTTGCACATTCAAGTTTTTACAGTGATGAATGCGTGTTAATTTCACAAAGTCATGCCTAGGTTAAGGGATTGGATAATCAATAGATATGGATGCTAATATACCAAGACACTCACCTAAAATACAAAAGATAATCATTTAAATCTCTAATAAATACCCACCTTGCCACTACTGAATCGACATAGACAAAATGAGCACTTATGCAAATATTTGTCTATATTTTTAGTTATAGTTAATTACTCTGGAGCATCATCTACACGGTTTTTTGTTCACAGTTTTGAAAGAGCACTTTTGTAAACTTACTTTTTTAAGTATAAAAATTTCTTATGAAGTAAAATATTGAATAAAACAACAATAAAAAAGCCCCCATCTTTCGATGGGGGCTTTTTGAATCTGGAGCGGGAAACGAGACTCGAACTCGCGACCCCAACCTTGGCAAGGTTGTGCTCTACCAACTGAGCTATTCCCGCATGCGGTGTATAATACATGATGCAAAAATAGGGTCAATCATTTTTTGCATATCGTTGTACTGACTGAATAAATAAACAACATTTTTAGAAAAAACAGCAGTCATCAGCCTAAATTTCATAACGAAAAGTGGTGCGAATCGTAAATCGAAGAATCCTCACGGCAAGATGCTGCGAATCACACAGAACACGTTATACTTCAGAGAGCTTTTAAAACCATTCGGGGAAATACAAGCATGAGCTTAGAACAACAGTTGCTACAACGCTTAGCCGTTTTCAATCCAAGCCATTTAGAGGTGGTGAACGAATCTGCAGGACATGGCGGCTATTTCCCGGGTAAAGAGTCGCATTTTAAAGTGGTGATGGTGAGTGAAGATTTTCAGGGGCTACGCGCCGTACAACGTCATCAAAAAATTTATGCTGCTGTGGGTGACTTACTCGCCCCAAGTAAAATTCATGCATTGGCAATTCATGCCTTTGTTGCATCTGAATGGCAGGGACAAGACACCAGCAGTCCAGAATGCGCCCACGCACCAAAAACATCGTAATGGAATGAAATAAATGGAAAATTTAGGAATGCTGAATACCATTCACGTTGCTGCGGCGGCTTTATTATTATTGGTGCTGTTTGTACGTGCCATGACTTTGTTTAAGGGCACACAAAATAACTCGCCTAATCCTAAAGCGTGGACAGTCTTTGTGGCATTGCAACATTCAGCACTGACGTTGATTGTAGTGACAGGTGTCATTGCTTTGTTTTTAAAAGACTTTCAAGTCGAAACATGGTTTTATGCCAAAATTATTTTATTTTTGGTGATGCTGTCATCTTTAATCAAAGCGTATAAAAAAGATGACAGTATTTTGTTGATTCAACGCCGTGTTGGTTGGGGCTTAGCCTTAGTCGCATTTTTTGCCATTTTAGGTTTGGTGATGTTAAAGCCAAGCTTTGGCTAAGTCAGCAGATCTTATTGTGGATGTTGCTCGTGGGTGTGAACTCACGAGCATTGAATGTATGTAAATATTGGCAAAAGATTGGCTGCATATTTGAGCACTGGTGAATTGTTAGACATAATTCGGCAAGAATATTTACAGCTCAGTTAAACTGAAGTGATGTCACAACAAAAATTGAAAAGAGGGGCGGCAATGCGCACACGTGTGGTGTTTAATCAGAAAGGTGGTGTTGGAAAATCCAGTATTACCGTCAATTTGGCTGCAATCAGTGCGCATCAGGGTTTAAAAACATTGGTGATTGACCTCGACCCGCAAGCCAACTCCAGCCAGTATTTGTTGGGTGATGATGCTACTTATTCTGCCGACAAGCCTGCGCTTGAGCCCAACATCGAAAATTACTTTGAAGAAGTGTTGGGTGCAAATCAATCCAAAGGCTTATTGGGCAATGCTTTAGGCTCAATTTTAAAAAACCGCAGCAAAGGTTTAGAAGCTTATGTGCATCAATCGCCATTTAAAAATTTGGATGTGATTCCTGCGAGTCCGCAATTGGGCGGCTTGGCACATGCACTTGAATCGAAACATAAAATTTATAAGCTGCGCGATGCCTTGCAACAATTGTCCGATCAATATGACCGCGTGTTTATTGATACCCCGCCTGCATTTAACTTTTTTACCTTATCGGCATTAATTGCTGCAGATCGGGTGCTCATTCCATTTGACTGCGATGTCTTTTCTAAACGCGCTTTGCAAAGCCTGATTGAAAATGTGTTGGAAACTCAGGATGACCATAATGCAAACTTGCAAATTGAAGGCATTGTGGTGAATCAATATCAGGCACAGGCCAAGTTACCGCGTGAAGTGGTGCAGCAACTCAAAGATGAAGGTTTGCCTGTTTTGAATAGTATGTTACCGCCTTCGGTGTTGATGAAAGAATCACATCATAAAAATTTGCCATTAATTCATTTGGCAACAGATCATAAATTGACGCAGGCCTATCAATCATTGTTCAATGAAATTGAGCAAGCGTGATACAGAGGTAGACATGAAAACATTTGCAATTGGTCTTGTCGCGGCAAGTAGTTTATTGCTAGGGGCTTGTGCGACCACAGTGAAACCTAGCTATGTGTCGCCTACACATTATCAGGCTTTGAATTGCCAACAATTACAAAGCGAATATAACCGTATTCAGCAATATATTGAAAGCGGTGTTGAAGCACCGAAACGTACAGGTGTTGGTGTGGGTATCGGTTTAGGCGGTGGTTGGGGCAGCCGTGGCGGTTGGGGCGTTGCACCGAGTGTTTCTGTCAATATGGGACAGTCATCCAATACCAAAAGAACAGAATTGGCACGTCTTTTAGGTGAGCAAGAAGCCATTGTGCAAGCAGCAAAATTTAAAGCTTGCCCGATTATTGTTAAGCCCAAACCTGTAACATCTTAAATTTTAGGATTTGCGAATATTTTGTCTATGGTGCTGCCATTTGTGCAGCACCATTGCTTAAAAAATGTAGCAAGATAATTCAAGATTGATTTCAATCTAATATTTTAAAAACAAAAACTTAATTTTATTTTCTGTTTTATTTACACCCTTGGGTCAGTCCTGCTAGATAGAAAAACTTGTCATTTTCAATGGCTTTCATATAAGGTGTGCTCCTATTTTTGATTTGCATGCTCTGGTGTTTATGATTGAAAGTTGGCTCTTTGTCCTAGCAATGATTGCGGTCTTGATGATTCCTGGCCCGACCAATGCGCTATTGGCAAGCTCAGCCCACCAACAAGGCATTGCCAAAACCAGTCTGCTGATTCCCGCAGAGTTTTTTGGTTATATGTATGCCATTAGTCTGTGGGCGTTATTCATTCATTTGAGTGCGCCAATTTGGCCTTATTTAATTGATATACTGCATGTTTTAAGCGCAGGCTATGTGTTTTGGATGGCTTTTCATTTATGGAAGCAGTCACATTTAGAGCAACATTGTCAAAAACACTCTGCCATTCGCCCTGCACAATTATTTTTTTCGACTTTTAAAAACCCAAAAGCCTTGTTATTTGCTGCAGGTATTTTTCCTACAGAAACGTGGGATAACCCGACCAACTTTGCTATGGTCTATGTCTTATTTGGTCTGATTTTATTGCCAACAGCGTTATTTTGGATGTCTTTTGGGCGAGCAGTTTTGGCGCGAGAAACCAATAAAGTGACTGCAGATCTGTTATATAAAGGCTCGGCTTTGCTGTTGGTGGTGTGTATGCTGCCTGTGGTGGCACGTTTTTTCTAAAGATTTAGAGATTTTTGGTGAGTTGAGCACTCATCTCACCTATTTTGAATGGATAAGGGCAGCACTGTTCAACAGGCATGCCCAAAAAATTTCACAACTTAAGCAGTTTTTTTCTTGAGTTTTTGGCGAATAAAACCAATCACCCCAGGCAAGACACTTAAAATAATAATGCCGAAAATTAAATGGGTGAAATTGTCTTTCACAATTGGCATATTGCCAAACAAATAACCGAGTGTAATAAACGACGCGATCCAGCAAAAAGCGCCAATTACGTTATAGGTTAGGAAGTATTTATAATTCATGCTGCCTGCACCCGCCACAAAGGGCGCAAAGGTACGCGCAAAAGGCACAAAACGCGCAAAAATAATGGTTTTTCCGCCGTGTCGCTCAAAAAACTTCTGGGTTTCGATCAAATGTTTTTTATTGATAAAACGTGATTCCAGTTCAAAAACCCGTGGACCAATATATTTACCAATGTGGTAATTCAGGGTGTCACCGAGTACCGCAGCAGTAAACAATAAAATACCCAAAATCCACGGATCCATCACTCCTGTCGATGCAGCCAATGCGCCTGCCGCGAACAGTAAACTATCGCCAGGTAAAAACGGCATGACCACCAAGCCCGTTTCTACAAAAATAATCAGGAATAAAATAGCGTAAATCCATACCCCATATTGGGTGATGAATTCGAGCAAATGTTCATCGACGTGTAATATAAAATCAATCAGTTCCATGGGAAAAAACAAGCGAAAGTGTGCTCAAATCCTAGCAGTCCACAGGCGGAAAGTCAGTATGAAAAGGTAAATAATTTTCACAGTGATTTTAGGGATGCTAGACCAGCCACATCGGTTCTTTTTCGTTGCATAGATGCAACAACATGTCTTTTAAATGCGTATTTATCCTGAATTTTGAAAAAACTAAGATGTATTTGTCTTCAAGAATGAATCAAAAATATAGGTGATCTGATGTTTAATCCAAATGTTGTGTTAAAAAGTGTGGTCGAAAAAGCAAGTGTGCAAGCCATTGTAAGTTTATTTGCACGTGCTTTTTTAGCGTATTTATTTATTGTATCTGGTTGGGGAAAAATTGCAGGCTATGATGCAACAGTGGGCTATATGCAAGCTATGGGTGTTTCAGGTTCATTGCTACCTTTGGTGATTTTGCTAGAACTTGGTGGTGGTTTGGCAATTCTATTCGGTTTACAAGCACGTGTCGTGGGTTTGGGTTTAGGTGTTTTTAGTCTTTTAACTGCATTTTTATTCCATGCTGCACCAGAAGATGTGCTGAATTTTATGAAAAATATTGGTTTGGCTGGCGGTTTCTTCTACATCATGCTTTACGGTGCAGGCAAAATAAGTCTAGACCATCTTTTGGAAGCAAAAAAGTAAGTCATTGATTTCCACATCAGCTCAACAATTTAAGCAATCTTCAAGAAGGTTGCTTTTTTTATGCCATAGAAAATGAATAGTCTTTTAAAACTTAGAGTATGTGGTCACTGCAATATCACGAAGAAAAATAGCCATTTTTAGGATTGTCTGAATAGTGTGCGCAAGGCGTGGAAAAATGCTAGAATAGCGCGCTTAATTCGTTTGCCTTTCTATAGTTGTTTGTCATGACTACCAATACTCAAATTACTGAAGATCGTATCCTGATTCTGGATTTCGGTTCGCAATATAGTCAGCTTATCGCGCGTCGTGTGCGTGAAGCGGGCGTATATTCTGAAATGTATGCCTACGATATGTCGGAAGAAGACATTCGTGCATTTAATCCAAACGGTATTATCTTATCGGGTGGACCTGAAAGTGTTCATCAAGCGGGTAGTCCACGTGCACCTGAAATCGTATTTAACTTAGGCGTACCTGTACTGGGTATCTGCTATGGTTTACAAACCATGTCAGAACAACTGGGCGGTAAAGTTGAAGCGGGTTCAGTACATGAATTCGGTTATGCCGAAGTCGATATTTTGGTACGTGACAAACTGATTGGTAACTTGCAAGACCGTGAAAACCAATTGCACGTTTGGATGAGCCATGGCGATAAAGTGGCACGCATTCCAGAAGGCTTCCAAATTACTGCAAGCACGCCAAGCTGCCCAGTGGCAATGATTTCTGATGAAACTCGCCGTTTCTATGGGATTCAGTTCCACCCAGAAGTGACACACACTGCAAAAGGTGCAGAGTTATTGTCTAACTTCGTCCATCAAATTTGTGGATGTCGCGGTTTATGGACACCAGAACACATCATCGACCTGCGCGTAGAGCAATTACGTCAGCAAATTGGCGATGAAAAAGTATTGCTTGGTTTGTCGGGCGGTGTGGATTCTTCTGTGGTTGCGGCATTGTTGCATAAAGCCATTGGCGATCAATTAACGTGTGTATTTGTAGACAATGGTTTGTTGCGCTTGAACGAAGGCGATCAAGTGATGCAAATGTTTGCAGAAAACATGGGGATTCGCGTGATTCGTGCCGACGCTGAACAGCGTTTCTTGGGTGCATTGGCTGGCGAAGTTGATCCAGAGAAAAAACGTAAAATCATTGGTCGTGAATTTATTGAAGTTTTTGCCGAAGAAGCACGTAAGCTGGATGGCGTGAAATTCTTGGCACAAGGTACGATTTACCCAGACGTGATTGAATCTGCAGCCAGCAAACAAGGCAAGGCACACGTGATTAAATCACACCACAACGTGGGTGGTTTACCAGAAGATTTAGCCTTTGAATTGGTTGAACCTTTACGTGATTTATTTAAAGATGAAGTGCGTAAACTCGGCACGACTCTAGGCTTGCCACACAGCATGATTTACCGCCATCCATTCCCAGGTCCAGGTTTGGGCGTGCGTATTTTGGGTGAAGTGAAAAAAGAATATGCAGACATTTTACGTTTAGCTGATGATATTTTCATGCAGGAACTGCGTGCAAGTGGTTGGTATGACAAAACAGCACAAGCGTTTGCGGTATTCCAGCCTGTGAAATCTGTTGGTGTCGTCGGCGATGGTCGTCGTTATGCATGGGTAATTGCACTTCGTGCTGTAGAAACAGTGGACTTTATGACAGCACGTTTCGCACATTTACCGTACGATTTAGTCGACAAAATCTCTACCCGCATCATGAATGAAATTGCAGACGTTTCACGTGTCACTTACGACGTATCGTCTAAACCACCTGCAACCATTGAATGGGAGTAATTCAGGGATTTCACGAAGCACTGCTTCGTGCCTGAATTACGCCAAGCGCTATGCGCGCGGCAGCTAGGGGTTTCAAGCAGCACTGCTGCTTGCCAGTTTTACGACATGAGCCCATTTTAAAGCACGGCTTTTAAAATGGGTGCAAGATGCTTGCGGCAGCTAGCTTTCCTCTTGCACATAAAAAAGAGCACTCCATGTGCTCTTTTTTATGCCTGCTAAACAATCCAAGATTTAATTTCTTTTTTTACCGTAGATTTAGGGGGCTCAGACATTCCCACATCATAACTGATCACGCAGTTACGTCCGCTTTGTTTGGCTTGGTAAAGTGCGAGGTCGGCTTCTTTAATCAACAGCTGTAAGTCAGTTTGTTGCGGTTTTAAACTCGATACACCAATCGACACGGTAAAATTAAAGCACTTATTTCCTATACACATTTGATGCTGTGCAATTTTTTGTCTTAAACGCTCTGAAATCATCAGTGCTTCATCTAAACTGGTTTCACTAAGCAGAGCGATAAACTCTTCACCGCCAAAGCGTGCCAAAATATCCTTGCGGCGCATTTCTTTACGAGCAATGTCTGCAATATTTTGTAAGACCCGATCTCCAATATCGTGCCCATAGGTATCGTTAATTTGTTTAAAAAAGTCGACATCAAACATTAGTAAGCAGACCGATTCAGATTTAGGCCATGCATGAATTTTGTGTTCTGCCATGTGTACAAACTGACGTCGGTTATTGAGTTGGGTCAGTTCATCGGTGTGTGCCAAGGCTTGCAAGGTATGAAAATTCCAGTCATCCAGCAAACTGCGTAAAAAGTGATGGCGGGCATTTAGGGTGTTGATCCAACTGATATACAAACTCAACAAACATACAGGGATATACACCACCATAAAAACTAAGGCATCCTGCAAATTGGTGAGGGAAATCACCCCCAAAAACATGAGTACGCTCATGACCAATGAATTGTAGACCGCAGGGCGGAAAAGCACTTGAATACATAGGTTCGCCATGAGCACAAAAATGATCGAGGCATACACATAAGTGGAAATCCAAGGGCTTTGTGATTGCGACAGGATATAGAACCAAATACCGCAGCACAGTGTGGCGCTGACCGGTAAAATTAAATCTAGCAGGCGAATATCTTTGATCAATTTAAAGCAGAAATAATTGCCAATCAGCGCCAATACAACAGCACTGAGACGGAGTGTGGCCGAGAGTGTAGTGACATCTGGAATGATGAAATAATCGATAAAGAAATACAGCAGGAACGTCATTTGCCCAATGTAATTGACTTGGCGTAAATAACGACGCTGATGTAAATTCTGGTGTTGATAAAAATGTGTTTCAAATTGCGGCGGGAGTTGCGCAGCAGGGTGCTGCAATGCTTTTTCAATTGCTTGTCGGTTTTCAAGATCACACTCAGTTGTTTTTAAAAGTTTTTCTGAGGCTTCCTGATTGCTTAAAATCTTCGAACGGGTCTGTTCCCCCATTCGAGCTTTTACAGACATAGCGATATTTACTCAAATTGACAACTTATAGTTAGGATTATGCGCAAAATGCAGAAAAAATAACCTCCCTAAATTTGGGTATTTTCTCTATTTTTTTTAAATTTTGGTCAAAATTATGCCATATATTTTAAGGTGTAGTTCAAGTTTGAACCATAAAAATCAGAACAACAAATTTCATCTTGCTCTTCGTTAGTGATTTACTATATTTAATAGTCAAGGAATTTACAGAAATATAAGAGGTATAGGATGAGCAACAGCAATTATACCGAGCTTTCCAATTCAGACGATTGTGATAAGTACGTCAAGCAATTTATACAGGAATTTCCACTGCGTAGTGCTGAAATTGGGCAGGGAACTTTAATTAAACGTGCTTTACCGAGTCGGCATAAACGCATGATTGGGGCATGGTGTTTTCTAGATCACGCAGGTCCTGTTAATTTTCCACAAGGTGAAGGCTTAGATGTCGGGCCGCATCCACATATTGGTTTGCAAACATTCACCTGGATGATTGAAGGCAGCATTATGCATACCGACAGTTTGGGTACTAAGCAATTGATTCGTCCCAAACAGGTTAATTTAATGACCGCGGGTTATGGTATTTCACATACCGAAGTTGCTCCCGACACCGAAACACACATGCATACAGCGCAACTGTGGATTGCTTTACCTGATGATCAGCGCAATATGGCGCCACGTTTTGATCATTACCCTGACTTGCCTGTGGTTTTGCTAGATGGAGTGGAATTTACCATCTTAGTTGGTGAATTTTTAAATACCACTTCACCAGTATTAGTACATAGTGAGTTGCTAGGGGTAGATATTTATAGTGAAACCAGCACGACAACCCGTTTGCCGCTGAATCCTAAATTTGAATATGGTTTGATGATGCTGGAAGGCACAGCCACTGTGCATGGGCATGAATTAAACGATGAAAATATGCTGGTGCTTGAACCGGGCTTAACCGAAATTCAGCTAGATTTACATGCGGGTGCGCGTCTGTTGCTATTGGGCGGTTTACCTTTTGAGTCGCCAATTTTGTTGTGGTGGAATCTCGTCGGTCGTACCCAAGAGGAACTCAGCATTGCACGTGAGCAATGGGTCAATCATGATCCTCGTTTTGGCACAATACCAGACTACGATGGACCACGTTTAGAAGCGCCGACTTTCCCCGCAAAAATGCGTGCATCAAAATAAATGATGGAATATCAATCTATAGGGAGCATCTTATGGCCAAGATTGGCACAGCACAGGTACGCAGTTTAGACACGGCATGGCAAGGTCAGATCCAAAGTGGTCAGCACCAATGGAAGGTAGATGAGCCTGAAAAGTTAGGTGGTCAAGATGCAGGTCCTGCACCTTATGATCTGTTATGTAGCAGTTTGGTCGCTTGCACCATGATTACCTTGCGTATGTATGCACAGCATAAGGGTTTGGATTTTGGCAAAATTCAGGTCGAGGCGGACTTCTTTACCAATCAGGAAGGGCAGGAGTGGATTGAACGCCGTGTGCAAACTGAAGCAGCGTTAGATGCAGAATTACAGCAAAAAGTACTGAATATCTGTCAAAAAACACCTGTGACGAAAACCTTGTTACGCAGTGTGGAAATTCGTACTGAATTGGGTTAAACCTAGAGTTGAATCCGTCTCTTATAAAAAGGCATGCAGGACATGCCTTTTTATAATGTTGCGTGAAACAGAAGATATAACAATCACTTAAAACAGATGTAATAAAAACAAAATAGGACGTTTATGATTACTTTACACCACCTTGATCAATCCCGCTCTTTCCGCATTTTGTGGGCGCTCGAAGAGCTGGGTTTGGACTATGAAATCAAGTTTTACCACCGTCAGCCCAATTTAAGTGCGCCCAATGAATTGAAGCTGATTCACCCATTGGGTAAAGCACCAATTTTGACGGATGCAGAGCAGACCATTGCAGAATCTGCAGTCATTTTGGAGTACTTGCAGCAGCATTATGATACGCAAAGGCAGTTTAAACCGCAGCAGGCTTCAGCACAGCAAGCATATCAATACTGGATGCATTATGCCGAAGGCTCGCTAATGCCATTGTTAGTGATGCAATTGGTGATAACCAATGTGCCGCAGCATGTGCCATGGTTAGTTCGACCAATGGCGCAAAAAATTACTGCAGGTGTTAAAGCAGGGTTTATTCAGCCTCGTTTAAAAGATCATATTGCTTATTTAGAAGATTATTTGGGCAAACATGATTATTTTGCAGGGGATTTTTCTTTTGCCGATATTCAAATGGGTTTCCCGCTCCAAGCATTGCAAAGCCGTACCGGGCATCATTATCCACAGATTGCGGCTTATTTGGCACGCGTGGAACAGCGTCCTGCATTTCAGCGTGCACGCGAACGTGAGCAGCAGTTAATGCAAATCTAGCGATGATTTTTGTGAGTACATCGTTCTATAGACCTAAAAAAAGATGCAGAGGCATCTTTTTTTAATTGATTTTGGTCGATTGATAACAATGAGGCTTAGCGTTTCACGACAATTGAATCAATTCCACTATGCTGCAAAGTTTGCTGAGCAATCACTGCAGCATCGGCTGAATCATAAGGGCCTGAAATCACCCGATACCAAGTTTCACCACCTTCTACACTTTTCACTACATCTGCCGATAAACCATTCAAAATAATTTCGGCACGACGTGCATCTGCAGCATCTGGGTCGGTATAACTACGCACTTGTAGGATATAGCTGGCTTGTACCACAGGGGCTGGCATTTCTGTCAGACCAACATTGGCTTCGCTGGCCGCTGGAGCCTCTACAGCAGCAGGTGCTTCAACAATGACTACGGTATTCTGTTGCTGTGTTTCAGGCACCGCTTGCTCAGGAATTGGTGTAACCTGTTGCTGTGGCAGCAAATCATAAAAACGATAGTCTTTGTTGGTATCTTCCTGATAATGCTCAGAATTGATTTGCCCTTTAGGCTGCACAGGTGCCCACGGTTTCCATAGCATTAAGGCTACAGCAAAACACAACACGATTAAAATCACCACGAGTGTGCCTAACCACGTTGGAATTAGTGGTTTTTTGGGCTTATTCGGTCGCTCAGATACACCGCGTTGCGTTTTTCCAAACACGTGGACTTCCTCTTGTTATGCTTTTATTGGGCTTTTACATTGTTTCTGGTGCAGAGACACCTAATAATTCTAAACCATTACGCAAGACTTGTTGTACGTTTACTGAAAGCAATAAGCGTGCTTGAGTCAAGGCTGCATCATCATTCAGCACTTTATGCTCATTGTACCAACCGTGGAACAATGCTGCTAATTCTTTCAAATAGTTACCTACCTGATGCGGTTCGTGGCTGTTGGCAGCACGTACTAAAATTTCAGGATACGCAGCCAGTTTGGCTAAAATTTCAGTTTCAGCATCTAGCTCAAGTTTAGCGGCAAACTGACGTGCAGTTGTCGCATTAAAATTCAATTGCGTAGCAGCAGCTTTTTCGAGCATACGACAAATACGTGCATGAGCATATTGAATATAGTAGACCGCATTGTCTTTACTTTGTGAAACGGCCAAATCTAGGTCAAAGTCAATGTGCTGTTCAGATTTGCGCATGACGTAATAGAAACGTGCAGCATCGTTGCCGACTTCTTTACGCAAATCACGCAAGGTCACGTACTGACCTGAACGGGATGACATTTGTACCATTTCACCACCACGCCATAAGCTCACGAACTGCACTAACAGTACCGTTAATTTTTTCGAGTCGTAGCCTAGTGCATCAATGGCCGCTTTCACACGTGAAATATAACCGTGGTGATCTGAACCCCAAATATCAATTAGGTCTGTGTAGCCACGTTGTAATTTATTCAGGTGATAAGCAATGTCTGAAGCAAAGTAAGTGGTTTGACCATTGCGGCGTTTCACCACACGGTCTTTTTCATCGCCAAATGCGGTCGATTTAAACCAGATATTGCCGTCTTGTTCGTATAGATAACCACGTTGATCTAGTGTTTGCAGAGCTTCATCAATTTTTTCAGTCAATGACGCTTCGCTAAACCATTGGTTAAAGGTGACACCAAACTCGCCCAAGTCATCTTTAATGTCGGCCAAAATAGCATTCAGCGCAGCCTGATGGAACACGCGGTAATCATCACCCAAGAGCGTTTGTGAATTGAAAATCAAACCATCAATGTGTTTTTCTTTGTCGCCCGACAAGACCACTTTGTTGCCATCGGCATCGAGTTCTGCCGCATATTGCACATCTTCAGGCACATTGTTATATACATCTGCAACAGGGCGTACATGGCGTTCACCATCCTGTTTTAAAATGCTTTGTGCGATGTCTTTAACGTAGTCACCCTGATACGCATTTTTGGGGAACACCAGCGTTTGACCTGCCAGTTCCAAATAACGCAAGTAAGTTGAAGTCGCCAAAATATCCATTTGACGGCCAGCATCATTGACATAGTATTCACGGTCAACTTTAGCACCTGTGGCTTCAAGTAAATTGGCAACTGTCATACCATAAGCAGCACCACGACCATGACCCACGTGTAGGCTTGAGGTTGGGTTAGCAGAAACGAACTCGACCTGAATGCGTTTTTCTGCATTGATTTGGCTGCGTCCAAATTGTTGTTTTTGTGCTTGAATTTGATCTAAAACACTAAAACGCTGGTCGGCATTTAAAAAGAAGTTAATAAAACCAGGGCCTGCAATCTCTGCTTTGCTGATGTCTGCAACTTCAGGCAGAGCAGCAAGAATTTTTTCGGCTAAATCGCGTGGCTTCATGCCTGCGGCTTTAGAGGCAATCATGGCAATATTTGATGCGAAATCACCGTGGCTGCGGTCTTTGGTACGGGTTAAATTACTCGTATTGTTCCAGTCAGATGGGAGTACACCTTCAGCTTGAAGGGATTGCACTGCATGATCGAGCGCTGCTTGTATTGCCGTATTCATATTTAGTCGAAAAATAGATGTGCAGAAAAACGCTAAATATAGCAAATTTCAGGGGCTTTAGGGGAGTGCAATTGTATGCTTTATCGAATTTCAGAGATTGTAGCTAAGCATGAACAAATTGCCTGAAAAATCATCCTTTAAGCAAGCAATTCATGGCATAGTATGCGGCATTCAGTGAGGCGAAAAGGCTAGAGCATGAAACAACGTGCAATGATTTTTGGCAATGTACCCAAATTACCCATGAAATGGGCCACGGTGGTAATGCCTTTCTTTTTATCATGTTTGATGAGTGGCATCATTTCGTTGATTAATATGATCCGAAATTTGGGCTGGATTGAGGGATTTTTTACCCTGTGGTTGCATAACTGGATGATTTCTTGGGCGTTTGCTTTTCCAGTCGTATTATGTGTGCTGCCTTTGGTGCGTAAGTTCACTGGCTTAATTGTAGATATGACGCCACTGCAACCACCCAAATAAATTAGGTTCGATGCCTATATAACATGGGCTATCAGAAATAAAAATCATTCAGATTTGGTTATCAAACTTCTAAATGCCCTATTTGCTGCAATTCGGGCTAAGCTAGTCAGATGTCAGATGGTGCATCTCAATCCATGCGCCATCAGCAACCGATTAGAATGAGATGAACAATGACAACCGCAAATTTGCAGCAGAAACGTCCTTTATATATTCCCTATGCGGGCAACGGCCTTTTAGAATTGCCTTTATTAAATAAAGGTTCTGCATTTTCAGAAGAAGAACGCACCCGTTTTAACTTGCATGGCTTAATTCCACATGCAATTGAAAATATTGAAGAACAAAGCCAGCGTTCGTATCAGCAATATTCTGCTTTTAGCGATGCCATCAACAAGCATATTTATTTGCGCAACATTCAGGACACCAATGAAACCCTGTTTTATCACCTGATTGAACAGCATTTGAGTGAAATGATGCCTATTATTTACACCCCAACTGTAGGCGAGGCATGTCAGCGTTTTTCCGATATTTACCGCCGTCATCGGGGTATTTTTATTTCCTATCCAGACCGTGCCCATATTGATGATATTGTACAAAACATCAATAAAAAGAATGTCAAAGTGATTGTGATTACCGATGGTGAGCGTATTTTAGGCTTGGGTGATCAGGGCATTGGCGGCATGGGTATTCCAATTGGAAAACTGTCTTTATATACAGCATGTGGCGGTATTAGTCCTGCCTATACCTTACCCATTACCTTAGATGTAGGCACCAATAACCCACAATTACTGAATGATCCGATCTATATGGGCTGGAATCAGCCACGTATTAGTGGTGAGGAATACTATCAATTTGTCGATCAGGTGATTGATGCGGTGAAACGCCGTTGGCCAAAGGCATTGATTCAGTTTGAAGATTTTGCTCAGAAAAATGCCATGCCGTTATTAAACAAATATCGTGATCAAATTTGTTGTTTTAATGATGATATTCAAGGCACGGCAGCCGTTTCTGTGGGCAGCTTAATTGCAGCATCACGGGCTGCAGGCAAACAACTGAAAGATCAAACCATTGCCTTCTTGGGCGCAGGTTCGGCAGGTTGTGGTATTGCCGAGCAAATTGTGGCGCAAATGGTGGTGGAAGGCTTAAGCGATGCTGAAGCACGTGCTCGTGTGTATATGGTGGATCGTTTTGGCTTATTCACCAGCAATCAGCCAAACTTGCTCGATTTCCAACGTAAATTGGCACAAAGTCCTGACCGTGTTGCACATTGGGGCAATCCTGAAGGTGTGATTTCTCTGTTGGACGTCATTCAAAACGCCAAGCCAACGGTATTGATTGGGGTTTCGGGGCAACCGGGTTTATTTACTGAAGAGGTGATTAAAACCTTGGCTGCCAATTGCGAGCGTCCAATTGTGTTGCCATTGTCAAACCCAACCTCACAAGTTGAAGCATTTCCTGCCGATATTTTGGAGTGGACTGAAGGCAAGGCCTTAATTGCAACAGGTAGCCCATTTGAGCCAGTGAACTATCAGGGCAAACTTTATAATATTTCCCAATGCAATAACTCGTATATTTTCCCAGGTATTGGCTTAGGGGTAATCGCTGCAGGGGCAACACGTGTGACAGACAGTATGTTAATTGCATCCAGTAATGCGCTGGCGGACTGCTCACCATTGTTGCAGGATCCAAATGCAGATTTATTGCCTGATTTAAATGAAATTCAGCAGGTGTCTAAATTTATTGCATTTAGAGTCGCAAAAGCAGCAATGGATGCAGGCGTTGCAGCTGTCATGAGTGATGAGGCATTACGAGAGGCAATTGAGGCTAATTTCTGGAAGCCTGAATATCGTGATTATAAACGTGTGACGTTTTAAGCAAAATTCATTCGTGTATTGTTAATGAAATAAGCCACAAGGCGTGCTATTGCACGCCTTGTTTTTATTTGGAATAGGATGGGGTTTGCGATGTGATTACTTGGAATTTAAGTCTTCAACTCACACTAAGCAATATAGTTCTGTTTTGGATTTAAATCGGCACAATTCAAAGGATTTAAGGCACATTGCAATTCATCAATTTGCTGCTCACTGACATAGCCTTGTCCAATCAGGTATTTTGCAACGTGGTCATCTCTCAGGCTTATAAACGCAGCATCGTACACGCCTAAATCGACAAATAAGGCTGCCGTTTCAAGACTGTTAAAACGGTCTAAATACACGTCATTGCCATACAGTAGAAAAATATGTTCAGTGGGTGCATGCGCATCGACTTTTAAGCGTTCTGCCAGCTCAAAAGGTGAGGTTTTAATGAACAGCAAATCGGACAATTCATCAAATTGAGCTGTATCGAGTTGTGCCTCATCTGTTTTGACTTTGCCTAACCATGCTTTAAAGACCAGTACCGCACCACCACGTAATAACATACTCCAAATATGCTGGCGGGTGCTTTGATCTAAGCCTTGCGCTTCTTGTTCCAAAACATCCAGTAATTGCTCCTCCTGTGCTGAAAGTTTGTTGAACAGACCTAAACCTTGTGGTTGATACGCCGCAGGGCGAAACACATCAAAATTGAGTTCTTCAAAGACTTGTAGGGCTAAGGGTACTGCGGTTTGATACAGGGTATTCAGCGCTTGTAGATGAGGAGCTTTGAGTTTGCTGTTTTGAAACAGACGATCCCAGTGAATTTCGGGCAATAGCGCATTTACGCCATATTGACGCTGTAGCTGCTGTGTTTGTTCTGCGAGCTGCTGTTCATGGTTCACGGTATTCATGAGATTCTTCCTAAAACGTGGAAACAGGTCGATCAACGCTTAATAGGGCAGGAAATTTGTTTGGATGTGGCTTGAAGATGAATGCGCTGATCATTTCTTGTACTTAGTTATGCGCGCAGATAGTCAATAGATGTATAAGACTAAAGTCTAATGTATTGCAATGTGCTCAGAAAAGCCTTTACAAACTCGGCAATTAAAGAAATTGTAAGCAAGTTTGGGTGTATTTGCTTACGATCTTGTCAGACTTTGCCATAGCCAGTGAGGTGATGGTATTTAATGTGAAGGGCAGGCACTCAAAACGCGACATTTTTGAAAACTTTGGTCAATGGGTGTTGTGCATCAGGCCAATGGCTGTGACACTTTACAGGCAATCTGTTATTTTTTGAGTGGTCTAGGGTTGCAGTTGGTAAAACAGCTTCAAGCCGCCACAAGACGGATATTGAATAGCTTTGCCTGCCTTGCACTTTAAACATGGCTTGAATCAAGCACAGTTTAAAGCGGGACAGACAAAGTTTTATTGCTATCAGCTGCCTGAAATTTTCAGTCCAGATAACCAAGAACGCAGCGATGCTGGTTTTAACGGTTTTTTCAGCAATACAATATTCAGCTCTTTTAAGCGCTGTGGCAATTCTGGGTCGGAGTCTGCTGTAATTAACGCCACAGGTACATCGGCTTGACGATGTTCCAGAATAAAATCTAAACCGATTTTATCGTCATTTAAGTGCTGATCGACCAACCAAACTTGAATGTGCTCACGTTGAATCAACTCAATTGCTTGTTCAGGTTCGGTGGCTTTAAATACGTGATAGCCCCATTTACTCAGCAGGGTCGCCATGCCTTCCAAAATGGTTTCATCATTGTCTAAACACAAAATTTTATAGGCTTTGGTTTTCAACGGCACCACTTGCACAGGTGCAGCCACTACTTTTGGAGCTTCGACAATCGGCACTTCAATCATAAAGCACGAGCCTTTGCCCAATTCCGAATAGACATGCACAGGGTAGTTCAGCAAACTGGTCATACGCTGCACAATCGCTAACCCAAGACCTAGACCTTGCTCACCCCAAGGCGACGTATGTCCGCAACGCTCAAATTCCTGAAACAGTTTAATACGTTGTTCTTCGGCAATACCCGGACCTGTATCCCACACCCCAATTCTAATATGTTGTGGATGTTCTGCAGAACGTAACACGCCCACGACCACACGCCCTTTGGCGGTATAGCGCAGCGCATTGCTGACAAAGTTTTGAATAATACGACGAATCCATTGTGGGTCGGTATCAATCCAGAACTGTACGTCATGCACACGGAATTCAATGCCACGTTGTGCCGCAATGGATTTAAATTGCAGGCTTAAATCGCTGAGTAAGTCATGCAGTGGATAAGCCTGACGTTTCGGCTGAATCGTACCGCCTTCCAAACGGGCAATATCCAACAAGGCCGAGAGCATACTTTCTGCACCATGCAGGGCACGATCCAGTTGTTGCAGGGTTTTACGGTCTTCATCGGACTGAATACTTTGCTCTAAAGCCGTACTGAATAAGCGCGCTGCATGCATTGGCTGTAATAAGTCATGACTGGCAGCGGCAATAAAGCGGCTTTTGGACATATTGGCTTTGTCGGCTTGTTCACGTGCCAATTGCTGTTCTGCCAAAGCATCGGCCAATTGTTGTGTGCGATCTTGTACCCGTGCTTCAAGTACGGCTTCGTTTTCACGGAAAGCGGTAATATCGGCAAAGGTGGTCACGAAACCACCGCCTTCAATTGGATTACCACGCATTTGAATTACACGACCATCTTTACGGATGCGTTCAAACTCGTGTGCACTGCCCATTTTCATCCAGTGAATACGTTTACGCACGTGTTCTTCAATTGAGCCCGGACCACATTCACCACGTTCTGCGTTATAGCGAATCAAATCGGCAATTGGGCACCCGACATAGACAATATCTTTAGGATAATCAAATAGTTTGAGATATTGATTATTCCATGCTACCAAACACATATTTTCATCTACCACACTCACGCCTTGGGTCATGTGGTCAATCATGGTCATGATTAGGTTTTGGTTAAAGCGTTGCCATTGTGAGGCTTGGTCAAGAATATTCGCAACTTGCCCTAAAGCGAGTCCGTTATTGACCATGGCAGTGGTGAGCAAAGTACGCGCAGATGCTGCACCAATGGTGCCTGCCAAATATTGTTCGGTAAAACGCCACCACATGCCGTTGGCATTGGCATTTTCATTCAGCACCACATTATTTTGCTGACTAAACTGCTCAAAGGCTTGTCGGGTTGGAGATTCGCCTGTAATGCGTTTTGCCAGTGTGATTAAATCGCCTACTTTTAAACGCGCTACATCCTGATGTGAATAGCTGACCTCGTTGCTCATGTTCTGAGTTGGCAAAGGCTTGGTTTCATAATAAAAGAAACTTTCGGCCTGAATCTGTTCTGCCACACTTGGGCGGAAAATACGTGACACCCAAACATATAACAAAATATTTAAACCGAGCGCCCAAACCACCCCATGTGTGAGCGGGGCAAAAGATTCAAAGCCAAGCAAGGCTTCAGGGCGTAACCAGTTGATGCCTAAAGGTCCCAGCAATAAAAATTCACGGGTAAACTCGCTGAACTGACTTGGCAGGCTGCGTAAAATAGTCGGAAGTAGCAGGGTATAGGCCCACATCGCAAATCCAACAATTAAGCCTGCATAAACGCCCTGTTTACTGCCACCACGCCAATATAACCCCCCAATCAGGGCAGGGGAGAACTGTGCCACTGCACTAAAGGCCAACAAGCCAAACACAGAAAGTTGATCAATATCGTTAAAGAAGTTGAAGAACAGGAAGCCGAGCAGCATCACCGCTAAAATACAAATGCGTCGGGTGAATTTCAGTACCAAAGGCAAGCGCTTGTCATGGCGTGAGAAAATGCCCATGCGCCACAAGGCAGGCATGATCAGGTCATTACTCAGCATGATCGACAGTGCTACTGAAGATACCAATAGCATGCCTGTTGAGGCGGAGAATCCTCCCAAGAACGCCAACAGCGTCAACCAGTCTTGGTTATAACTGAGTGGCAAAGACAAAACCGCTACATCTGGGATGGCTAAATATTGCGGAGCTGCGTGCAAGGCCCAACTGGCAATTGGAACAATCGCGATGGTGGTTAAAATCAGATAAACGGCAAACCAGCGACGCGCACCCCGAATATGTTTTTCATCGCGCAGTTCGACCACAGCAACGTGAAACTGACGCGGCAAACAAATAATCGCTAATGCCGCCAATAAGGTTTGCACCCAAAAGGTTTCAGGCACACCAAACAGCTGTACTTCATGGAAGGTAATTGAAACATCATTGGCAATTTGATGAATATTGTCAGGCGCTTCAAATACAAAGAAGAAGGCCACAGCCAGCAAGGCAAATAGTTTGACAAAGGACTCAAAGGCAACCGCAAGCATTAAGCCGCCGTGTTGTTCGGTATTGGCAATTTGTCGAGTACCAAACAGCATCGCCAAAATAGCCAATAAACCTGTCAGGAATAACACCGCATTGGTGGTACTTTCAACATTGGTGCTTTGATCCAAAATCACTGCGGCACTCAGCGCAATTGCGCGTAATTGCAAAGCCAAATACGGGATAATTGCAATCACCGCCAAAATTGTGACCAGTGATGCCAATGGCCCGCTTTTACCGTAACGTGCAGCAACAAAGTCAGCAATCGATGAAATGGCGTGGTGTTGTCGCACTCGACCCAAACGTCGCCAAATATCATAACCAACAGCGACAAACAGCAATGGCCCTAAATAAATGGGTAAAAAAATGATCCCTTCACGAACGGCTGCGCCCGTTGCACCATAAAAAGTCCATGATGAACAGTACACCCCTAAAGTTAAGCTGAACATGAGCATGCGCCCACGCGTGCTTAAACGACTGGCGTGTTTTTCCCCATAGAAAGCACAGATAAAAAGTAATGCGATATAGAGGGCTAAAACCCCCATAATGAGCCAGCTGTTCATGATGCCTTAAAAGTATCGACAATAGGGCTATGATAGCCTATTCCATTGCCTTTGCGCTGAGGTTGATCATTTTTTTAGCGACCAAAGTCTAAATTGCAAATCGGCTCCAACATTGTTAATTTTAAGTTCGAAATAATTCGAATTAAAAATTTGCGCCTAAGGCAGGGCGCTTGAAGGAGCAGGTTATGGATGAGGTACAAGTAGAACGCATTCTACAAAACCCAAAATTCAAAGAAATGGTTCGCAGAAAAAGTAACCTAAGTTGGACATTAACAGCAATCATGTTGTTTGTGTACGTAGGTTTCATGCTTTTAGTGGGCTATAACAAAGAATTCTTATTGAGTTCAATTTCTGGCGGTGTGACGACTTGGGGTATTCCATTAGGTCTGAGCATTATCGTTTTATCTTTCATTTTATGTGCGGTTTACGCATCAATTGCGAATAGCAAACTTGACCAATTGAATGAAGAAGCGATGCGTGAAGTTGAAGCAATTACACATGAGAAAGGAACGCACTAAGATGAAATGGAATTCATTGAAAGCACTGGCTGCGTCTACTGTATTAATGTCAGGTATGGCATTTGCAGGACCAGATTTAGGTGCAGCAGAACAGCAGCCAACCAACTGGCCTGCAATTATTATGTTCTTGATTTTCGTGGGCGCAACTTTGTTCATTACTAAATGGGCAGCGAAGCAAACCACAAGCACTAAGGACTTCTATACCGCAGGTGGTGGTATTTCAGGTTTCCAAAATGGTCTCGCGATTGCAGGTGACTATATGTCAGCAGCGTCGTTCCTGGGTATTTCCGCAATGGTGTTTATGTCAGGCTTTGACGGCTTGCTGTATTCACTTGGCTTCATGGTGGGCTGGCCAATCGTATTGTTCTTGATTGCTGAACGTTTACGTAACTTAGGGAAATATAACCTTTCTGACGTGGTCTCGTTCCGTTTATCTGAAAAGCCAGTACGTACCCTTGCAGCATTCAGTTCGCTTGTCGTAGTTGCATTCTACCTGATTGCACAAATGGTAGGTGCGGGTCAGTTAATCAAACTTCTCTTTGGTTTGAACTACAACCTTGCTGTAGTGATCGTGGGTCTACTCATGATGGCTTACGTAATGTTCGGTGGTATGTTGGCAACAACTTGGGTACAGATCATCAAAGCGGTGATGTTACTTTCAGGTGCAACTTTCATGGCCTTCATGGTAATGAAAGGTGTGGGCTTCAGCTTCACTAACATGTTCGAGCAATCGATCCAAGTTTTCTCTAAAGTACATGACTTGAGCTTGGCAGATGCTGCAAACATTATGGGTCCTGGTAAATTAGCATCTAACCCAATTGATGCAATCTCACTTGGTCTTGCGTTAATGTTCGGTACTGCAGGTTTACCACACATCTTGATGCGTTTCTTCACGGTAAAAGACGCGAAAGAAGCACGTAAATCAGTAGTTGTAGCAACCGGTTTCATTGGTTACTTCTACCTATTAACCTTCATCATTGGTTTTGGTGCGATCCTTTATGTATCAAACAACCCACAATTCCTTGATGTTGCGAAAATGGCAGTTACTGGCAAGTTAGAACTTGTTGGTGGTAACAACATGGCTGCGGTGCACTTGGCTGATGCGGTTGGCGGTGACTTGTTCATGGGCTTCATTTCAGCAGTAGCATTCGCAACAATTCTTGCGGTAGTTGCTGGTTTGACATTGTCTGGCGCTTCAGCAATCTCTCACGACTTGTATGCTAACGTATTCAAGAAAGGTCAAACGACACCTGAATCTGAACTTCGCATGTCTAAAATTGCAACTTTAGGCTTAGCAATCTTCGCAATGATCTTGGGTATTCTTTTCGAGAAACAAAACGTTGCGTTCATGGTCGGTTTAGCATTCTCTGTAGCAGCATGTGCAAACTTCCCAGTACTTGTACTATCTATGTTCTGGAAAGGCTTAACGACTCGTGGTGCAGTGATTGGTGGGGTAGCAGGCTTAGTTTCAGCAGTCACCTTGATTGTATTGTCTAAAGCAGTTTGGGTAGATACGCTTCAAATTTCTGACACACCAATCAACCCATTTAACGGTCCTGCGATCTTTGCAATGCCACTTTCATTCTTCTGCTGCTGGTTGTTCTCTATCACTGACAACTCTGCGCAAGCACAAGCTGAACGTAAAGCATTCGATGCACAGTTCGTACGCTCACAAACTGGTATTGGTATCTCTGGTGCATCTGACCACTAAGGTCTGAAACACCTCAAAAAAGTCCCAGCAATGGGACTTTTTTTATGGCTAAAATTTCGTGGATGATCTATCTAGCATCTAGGAGGGCTATTTCATCTAAAGCATAGAGAGGTTTTATATATGCAATTTTGATACAGAGTCCATGCATGCGGTGATCTGGCAGCATGTTATGTTAGAAATCAAAACAATAAAAAGGCAGCCGAGGCGTATGCAAGCACTACAAAATGTATGGAAAGGTTTTCGGATATTACCTTCGGCATGGCTGTTGTTCTTACAATTTGTGATTTTGCTGCTCTCACTTTTTGCACATCACAACATGCCCTATAAAGTCATCACGTGGATGGTGGGGGTATTGGTGTTGCTGCTCATTGCTAAAGTGATTCGACAAGCGCCAATGTTGAGTGTTTTGGGGCTCAGTTTTGTTTATGCGGCTTTGTTCTTTTCATTCTTTATTTTACTAGGTGTGCGGCATCCTTTTATTTTGGTGATGAGTCATGCTTGTGAAGCTGCAGCCTATTTTAGTGCAGCCTATGGCTTATTGCGTTATATGTTCCATGATCGTTATTTAACTAAAGATGAGCTGTTTGCTGCTGCAGCGGTGTTTACCTTAATCGCTTGGGGTTTTGCCTTTTTATATAGCATCTGTCAAATTTTGATTCCGCAAAGTTTTCAGAACCCAAATGCTGCAGGTTTGCAAAGCTGGCTTGATTTACTGTTTTTAAGTTTTAGTTTGCAGTCCGCGACAGGCTTATCCGACCTTATACCGATCAGTCCCGAAGCACGGGTGATTGCCATGTTGCAAATGTTCTGTGGAGTAATGTATTTGGCATTGATCGTGTCACGTTTAATCGCATTGCAGTACATTCGCCACCTACCGCATCATCACCATGATGATTCAGCTGAGTAAAACAGCGTGTAAATTTTTCATGACATATTTCAGGCATAAAAAAGACGCTCAGATGAGCGTCTTTTTTAACTTCAGTATCTAATGTGAAATTAGAAACGGAATTTAGCGTTTACACCAACAGTTTGAGTGTCAACAGCTTCGCCTACAGCATTCGCATTTACATAGCTAGCACCTACAGCAACTGCAGGAGTGATGAAGTAGTTTACGTTCGCGCCCCAAGCAGAGTCGATAGCAACGTCAGCACTAGTTTCTGCATAAGAAGCACCAACGCTAAGAGCAGGTGTTAAATAAAGATCAGTTTTTAAGTTATAAGCTGTGCTTTCACCATAAACTAAACCAGCTTCAAAACCAACAGCCATGTTTGTACCATCAATTGCACCTACGTACTTAGTACGTGCAGTGATTGCATCTTGATCTTCATTGATTGTTAAAGCTTCACCAACTGCTTTAACTGCACCATTTGCAATAATACCAAATGAATCAACAGCCATAGTGTCTGCAATGCTTGTATAACCTACTGCAACTAAGAAGTTAGGCGCTACTAGTGCACCAAGTTCTAAAGCGTAACGATCGCCATTGTCATCAGCAGTCGCAGCATTTTTGCCATCGTTGTGAGTGTGGCTATAAGCAACGCTTGCATACGCTGGAACAAGTTTAGTTGGAACATACGCTTCAGCTTTAGCACCATAAACATGAGATTCAACGTCTGAACGACCACCTGCACGAGGAGCGTCATATTGAGCGTATTGGTAAGCTAAAGCAACGTTAGATGCTTGGTTTAAGAAAGCAGCTTCTGCTAAAGGACCTTTAGTCGCATCAACATTTTTGAAGTAGTAAGTACCTTGAACAGCACCAGTGAAGTTTTGGTTGTTTTCAGTAGTGTCTAGAAATTCTGATTGACCTTGAACTTCGAATTGGTACGCTTGAGCACCGGTCATGGCTAATAATAATGCAGTGGCTAAACCGAGTTTTTTCATGATAGTTACCAGTTTTGTTAAAAATGGATGAAACATTGATCATTTTAGTGTAACAAATTATTAAGTCAATGAACTAAAAGGACTTTATTTAAGAATTAAGTCCAATTGACTTTGTTGTTTAAAAAATATTCAAATAAAATTTTTGCTGTCAACCTAAAAACTGTATGGATAACAAGTCGATATGTTCGTTTTTGCAACAAAAGTAGAAATAATAAGCAAAGCATTAATTGGATTAATCGATCAGTTTTATTGAAATTATCTTTAATAATAATTCTTGGAATGTGAAGAATAACGGAAAAATTCACCTGTTTTAGGGTGAAATCATGATATTTGGGTAAAAAACAAGCAATAAAGAAGGCTTGTTTAGACTGAATTTGAGTGGAATATTTGAATTAATGTGAGTTTAGTCACATTAAATTTTAATATTTGTATAAAAATAAATCAGACTGGTTGACTAGGCTTTACATAAACTGTGATTTATTTCATAATTCCACCATGAAGTCCTACTACTTAAGTCGGGTTTGTAAATTATGTGACTTATCTCATAATTTAACCATCAAATCCTAAGCTTGGTTCATCCAGTAGTGCGATCTGATTCTCCATAATTGTTTGCTTTTTATCTGCCCAACTTTCCCCAAGGTTGGGTTTTTTTTGCATGTGAAAACGCAAATGGTTTTGCGAAAATTGCACTGATATGGTGCAGTTTGAGGGTGTGATATGATCAAAACCCATAAAAAAATCCCAGTTTTCTTTCAAAAACTGGGATTTTTCGCCAAAATTTGCGGGTAAATTTAGTTTACTGCTGAGGAAAAACTAAACTCGCCCTAATGAGGTGCATTATGCACCTAAATGTTGCATCTGTAAAATATTTTCTGCATGTTGAACCATTATTTTGTATTTGTCGTTTTAAGAAAATGGGTCACGGGTATGCGCTTAGAAGTTTTCTTGAGTGAGCTGATCGAGTTAGACAGGTCTGAAATATTAGCCCAATTTAGCTGCCATATTTGTCGATTAAACTAAAATCTAACTGAATTAATTATCTTTTTGGTAAGTATTTTAAAGGGTATTCATGTAATATAGTCGCCGATTTAGTGATCAAGTTCACGATTTTGCAAAGTAATAATGACGTAGGTGAAACTTAGCATGGTGATGAAGTTGCGCTCAGAACATATCAGTCAGCGACTGTGCATTTCGATGATCATTATTATCGTGTCATTACTTTTTATTTCTGTTCCTTCAATTGTGAATAGTTATCAAAGTTATAAAAGAGCTGAGCGAGCTTTAATCGAAGTTTCTGTTTTGCGTAATGTAGCTGAGCTGACCAATAATATTTCACGTGAGCGTGCTCCAGCCAATCAAGTCATGTCGAGTACGCCCGAGAAAAGAGCAGAATATATTGAAGAATTAAAACGCTATCGGGCTAATGTTGATCAGCAAATCGAAGAAACTACTCAACTACTCAAAAGCAAGGGTTTTATTCCGCATGCGGAGCATTTGTCACTTCAATTAAAATCTTCGTTAAAAGAGGGACGTGATGCGGTAGATGCTTATGCTGCAACTCCTCAGTCTTCTCGCAGTTCAGCTCAATTGGATCATGCGATTCAGAAAATGTTTGCTGCTTGGGATAGTTCTCAGTATGTATTGAAGCATGTGATGCTGGATTCTGTGGGCAAAGATTCGCGTGCATCAACTTATTATAGTGTGATTTTTATTTTATCAGAATTGCGTGATCAAGCTGGGCGAGTCGCATCGAATATTATGGCTGCCATCACTTTTGGTGAAAAAATTCCCGCGGAAAACTTAGCCAACTCCTTACAAAACCAGCGTCAAGCTTATCATTTATGGGACTTGGTGCATACGATTCTGCCTGAAGCACATAAAGTGCCTGAATATACAGCTTTACATCATCGCTTAAAGACTGAGTTTTTAGATCAAGGGATTCCAATCGTAAAGCAGCTGATGGAGCAGAGCTTACAGGATGAAGCTTATTCTTTGACAGGCACACAATTGACCGAAGTTATGGTGAATAAATTTAGCACCGTGGTCGACTTACAAAATTACTTGTTAGATTATAGTTTGAACTTAGCTAAAAAAGATTATATCAAAGCGCAGCAAAAACTTGTTTTAACTTTGGTGGTCGCATTAATTTCTTTGATGGCTGCTATTTTTACCATGGTCTATGCGCGTTCGAAGGTATTTATTCCTTTAATTCAGGCACGCAACCAAATTTTGCGCTTGGCAGCTTATGATGATGAAGCTCATGGTACGCAAAATCCAGACAAAGTAACACTTTTGGAGGCTATTCAAAAACTAAAACAACGCCTAGAGCAACGCGATATTTTAGAATTTCAGCTGCGTAATATTGCCAATACCGATGCCTTAACTGGTGTTTCCAACCGTTTGGCGCTTGAGGAATACATCAAATATTTAGAACATCGACCTGAAAAATTGAGCAAAACTGGTCTGATTATTATGGATGTGGATAAATTCAAACACATTAACGATACCTTCGGGCATGTGGTAGGTGACCAAGCTTTAAAATGTATTGCCGATACTCTCAAAGCGCATGTCCGTGCCTCAGACTTGGTGGTGCGTTATGGTGGCGATGAGTTTTTGGTTTTGATTGAGCAAATAGAATTTACTGAGGCGCTGTATTTGGCAGATAAATTGCGCTGCCATATTGTGAATCAAGAAATTTTTATTCCAGAACTGAATGATTATATTCAAGTGTCGGTCAGTGCTGGCGTGGCGGTGGGTGCTGCGTCATGGAGCAGATTGTTGGAAAAAGCCGATAAACACTTATTTAGAGCCAAAGCACGTGGGCGCAATGCCGTTGCTGGTGATTAAGTCACAGTAATTGATCCACGAGCATTTCCGAAGTGATAAAAAGCCTAGAGTGAAAGATTCAGCACAAGTTTGTGCTGAATCTGGATTTAAACTTGAATGTGCTTAAAAACTGAAATAATCTATTTTAGCCTTTTAACATCGGTTTTAAGAATTTTGCGGTATGTGAAATTTTAGATTTTGCGACAGTTTCAGGTGTGCCTTCGGCAATGATTTGTCCACCGCCTGCACCACCTTCAGGGCCTAAATCGACAATCCAGTCTGCAGTTTTAATCACATCTAGGTTGTGTTCAATCACCACAATGGTATTACCCTTGTTGCGTAGCTCATGCAGGATGTCGAGCAATTTGGCAATGTCATGGAAATGCAAACCAGTGGTCGGTTCATCCAGTACATACAGGGTTTTGCCTGTATCTCGTTTGGCCAGTTCACGCGCCAGTTTTACGCGCTGTGCTTCACCGCCAGATAAAGTTGTAGCTGATTGACCAAGGCGGATATAACCCAAGCCAACCTGATTTAACGTTTCCAACCGACGATGAATCACAGGAATGGCATCAAAGAAATGCATGGCATCTTCAACGGTCATTTCCAAAACATCAGAAATATTGCGACCTTTATAACTGACTTCCAAAGTTTCGCGGTTATAGCGTTTACCATGACAGGCATCGCAAGGCACGTACATATCTGGCAAGAAGTGCATGGCAACTTTAATCATGCCATCACCCTCACAAGCTTCGCAGCGTCCACCTTTAACGTTAAAGGAGAAGCGTCCTGCTGCATAGCCACGTGCTTTAGCTTCAGGGGTTTGCGCAAACAGCTCACGAATTGGAGTGAACAAGCCTGTATAGGTCGCGGGGTTCGAGCGTGGCGTTCGCCCAATCGGGCTTTGGTCAATATCCACCACTTTATCTAAATATTGCAAACCATCAATCGAGTCGAATTTTTCTGCGGTTAATGTAGTTGCGCCATTTAATTGTGTTGCAGCCAAAGGCAACAAAGTACGGTTAATTAGGGTGGATTTTCCTGAACCCGACACGCCTGTGACACAAGTCATTACCCCTAAAGGCAAAGTGAGATCCACTTTTTTCAGGTTATGTCCTGCTGCGCCCATTAGCTTAATTTGTTGTTCGGGATGTGGCGGTTGGGTGCGCGTTTTCGGCACTTCAATTTTTAATTTGCCCGATAAATACTGCCCTGTTAGGGAGTCTGCATGTTCGGCCAGTTCTGCATAGGTGCCTTCGGCAATAATATGTCCACCATGCACACCTGCACCTGGGCCAATATCAATAATATGGTCGGCAGCGCGAATCGCATCTTCATCGTGTTCTACCACCAACACCGTGTTACCCAAGTCACGTAAACGAATCAGGGTTTCCAACAGGCGATCATTGTCACGCTGGTGCAAGCCAATTGAAGGTTCATCTAGCACATACATCACGCCCATAAGCCCCGCACCAATTTGAGATGCCAAGCGGATACGTTGTGCTTCACCGCCTGAAAGAGTTTCGGCGGAGCGTGACAGACTTAAATAATTCAAACCCACCGACACTAAAAAGTGCAGACGTTCACGAATTTCTTTAAAGATTTTATCTGCGACTTCACCTTTAGCCCCTTCAAGATTTAAGCCTTGATAGTAGTCTTCGGCATCGCCAATCGACATTTGGGTAATTTGAGCAATGGTTTTGTCTTTCACGCGGACATTACGGGAGATTTCATTTAAGCGTGAACCTCCGCAGGCATCACAGGCAGCATTAGATAAATACTGCGCCAAATCATCACGTACATAATTACTTTCGGTTTCACGGTAACGACGTTCTAAATGCGGTAACACGCCTTCAAACGCAATCACACGTTTATGATGGCGACCACGTTCATCAGTATAGCTCAGGTCAATTTTGTCTTTGCCTGTACCGTACAGAAATTTCTTCTGGGTAGTGCTGTCAAGCTGATTCCACGCAGTTTCTAATGAAAGTTCATAATGTGCTGCGACTTTTTCTAGCATGCTGTAATAATAGGGACGCTGTCTGTCCCAACCGCGAATTGCACCCTGACTGATTGAAAGTTCAGGGTTTGGAATTAGTTTTTCTGCGC
Source organism: Acinetobacter sp. YH12099 (assembly GCF_013419195.1). Lineage (NCBI taxonomy): Bacteria > Pseudomonadati > Pseudomonadota > Gammaproteobacteria > Moraxellales > Moraxellaceae > Acinetobacter > Acinetobacter sp. YH12099. The sequence goes on from NZ_VPAP01000021.1 coordinate 30,645, forward strand.
TGAAATGGCTACGTGTCCCCAAACCATCACAAGTTGGACAAGCGCCAAAAGGGTTGTTAAATGAGAACAGGCGCGGTTCAAGTTCTGCCACGGCACGGTCACATTGCGGGCAAGAGTGCTTGGCCGAAAAAATACGATCAGGTTGTTCCGCATTCATCCACGATAAAATGGCTAAATCGCCACCTAAACGCAGTGCAGTTTCAAAGCTTTCGGCAATACGGTTGCCCAAATCATCTCGGACTTTAAAACGGTCTACCACCACTTCAATGGTATGTTTTTTCTTTTTATCGAGTTCTGGTGGTGGGTCAATGTCCATGACTTCGCCATCAACTCGGGCGCGTACAAAACCCTGACTTTGTAGCTGTTCAAACAGATGCACATATTCGCCTTTACGCTCACGAATCACAGGCGCGAGTAGCATTAAGGCAGTGCCTTCTTCCAGTGCTTTTACAGCATCGACCATTTCTGAAACAGTTTGCGCCACCATTGGTAAATCATGTTCAGGACAGTAAGGTGTGCCGACACGTGCATACAGTAAACGCAAATAGTCGTAAATTTCGGTAATGGTACCCACGGTTGAACGCGGGTTATGGCTGGTCGATTTCTGTTCAATGGCAATTGCGGGACTTAGACCTTCAATCGAGTCGACTTCAGGTTTTTCCATTTGCGATAAAAACTGGCGTGCGTATGCAGAAAGCGATTCGACATAACGACGCTGTCCTTCGGCATAAAGGGTATCAAACGCCAGTGAAGATTTTCCTGAACCAGATAAACCCGTAATTACCACAAATTTATCGCGTGGAATATCAAGGTTCACGTTTTTTAGGTTATGGGTACGTGCACCTCGAATACGGATATGACTTTGGCTCATAAAAACTTCTCGATATTTTGCAAATGAAAAACCTATATATGATAGCGCATGAAAATTGTTCAAGTGTTATTTTTCATGCTTTATCGGTCATGAGCTGTCGCACTGTATGTATGGAGCTATTGCCATACGGTGCGTGAGGGCGGCCGTTAAGCTTGATCTAAACCCGGCCACTGACGTTGATGATAGGCGCTATCCCAGAATAACCATTCCAGTTCTGCAGCTTTGGTGTAGGCGTGGTGCATTTTTTCAAGGGTATCGGCATCACAGCGCGCAGCAACACGGTCTATGGTTTGAATCACATTATTGACTGCGGTGTGGAATTCCTCGCCCGAATAGGTATCGACCCATGCCTGATACGGATTATTCGGTGCAGAATTATTGACGATATCTTTACCAACTTCGGCATAAATCCAGAAACATGGCAGTAGTGATGCCAATACCACAGGATAGCTTTCTGACCATGCGGTTGCGACTAAATAAGAAGTGTAGTGATGACAGGCAAGGGTCAGCGGAGTACTTTCAAATTCCTGTTTGGAAATATCAAACTCCTGCATAAAGCTGTCATGTAAGGTACGTTCCACCACAATTGCGATTTTGGCGGCATCTGCGAACTGAATAATATCATCTGCATCAAAAGCTTTAGCCGCACAGACTGCCAGTGCACGCCCGTAGGCAATTAAGTAATGTGAATCTTGAATCACATAATGTGCAAAAGCAGCTTTACTTAAGGTGCCTTGTGCCAACTCCTGATTAAATGGTAAAGCGAGCGTCTTGTGATAAAGGGCAAGGTTACGTTGCCAAGCGTCTTGAGAAAAGCGCATCCTAAATTCCTAATATGTCGTTGCATTTCACTATAGTAGTTTGGGAATGAAAAACACGGTTTTCACGGTATCTGATCGGGAAACCAAAAATCATACGAAGAATTTTGCCGAAGTTGAGGAAAAAGCGTCATAATTGCAGCATAAAATTTTACATTCTCAGTTTTTGTCCGATTTAAAATTCGGGCAATTCAATTTTCAGAATTTTTGTATCTGTTAAAGCTTAATCAAAACTGTACTTTGCTTTGATGGTACAGATTCGGCAGATGAAAAGTTCAGATCAAAATATAGTGATAGGTCGTTTCTCATGATGAAACATTTTGGTTTCTCAATCGTATTTTCGATTGTGTGTCTTGCGCTATCTGCATACTGGGGCTATACCCATGGCCCAGAAGCAGGTGTGCAAACCATGCTTACCGCACTAACCATTACCGCAATTTTGGCGATTATGGAAGTGTCGTTGTCGTTTGATAACGCGGTGGTGAATGCGTCAGTGCTGCGCGGTTGGGATCATTTCTGGAAAATGCTGTTTTTAACCGTGGGGATTATCATTGCAGTTTTTGGTATGCGTTTAATTTTCCCTGTGGTCATTGTGGCGGTCACTGCCGATATGGGCATGATGGAAGTGGTGCAACTGGCATTGAATGATCCGAAGCAATATTCGGCTAAACTGATGGCACATCACCCTGAAATTGCTGCTTTTGGTGGCGCATTCTTGTTGATGGTTTTCCTAAACTTTTTCTTGGATGATGAAAAAGACACGCACTGGTTTAGATGGTTTGAGCGTCGTTTGAGCAATCTGGCAAGCGTGCCTGCCATGTCGGTATTTTTGGCCTTAGTGACTTTGTTAATCATGGCGGCCAATGTGGTGGAAGATAAGCGCCTTGTGGTGACGATGGCGGGTATTTGGGGCATCGTGATTTATATTGGCGTACAAGTGCTGAGTCACATGTTGGGCGGTGAACCAGAGGTCGATGAACAGGGCAATGCTGTGCGTCATGACGAAAATGGCGTACCGACAGGCGTGGTGAAAGCGGGTATTGGGGGCTTTTTATATCTGGAAGTGCTAGATGCCTCGTTCAGTTTTGATGGTGTCATTGGTGCATTTGCAATCACCTCTGATGTGGTGATCATCATGTTAGGCTTGGCGATTGGTGCAATTTTCGTGCGTTCGATGACGATTTATTTAGTCGAAAAAGGCACGTTGGATGCCTATATTTACCTTGAACACGGTGCGCACTATGCGATTGGTGCGTTGGCCTTTATTATGATTGCCAGCGGTACAGGCTTGCATGTGCCAGAAGTGGTGACAGGTTTAATTGGTGTTGCCTTTATTGTTTGGGCGGTGATTGCATCTATTCAATTTAAAAAACGTCAGGCAAAAGCGGGTTAATGCTATGGTGATGCCCGTTGCTGTATTGCCGCGAAATCACAGAGCAATACGGTGATGAAGACTGTATAAAATATAAATTTGGGTGCACAACGTTGCGCCCTTTTTTATTGAAAAAGTAGGGTCTGTTGAATAAACATCGGGAAAAATCAGCATCCTTAAGCTGAATGTTGTAGGATATCTGCAAATTCAAAATTATTTAGTTTTAGTCGATTGATATGATGAATGCCTTAGAACGCCGCTCGACCTTTGCTTTAAGCAGTATTTTTGCATTGCGCATGTTGGGTCTGTTCATGATTATTCCTGTATTTTCAGTAGCAGGGCAGTCATATCAATACTCAACTCCTGCACTGATTGGTCTTGCCGTTGGTGTTTATGGACTCACCCAAGCCATTTTACAAATTCCGTTTAGCTTAATTGCAGACCGTTATAGCCGTAAGCCATTGGTGGTTTTTGGCTTATTACTGTTTGCTTTGGGTGGTGCAATTGCAGCCATGTCTGACACCATTTATGGCGTGATTATTGGTCGTGCCATTGCAGGTGGTGGCGCAGTATCTGCCGTGGTGATGGCATTACTGGCCGATGTGACCCGCGAAGAAAACCGCATGAAAGCCATGGCGGTGATGGGGATGAGTATCGGTATGTCCTTTGTGGTGGCCTTTAGTTTAGGGCCATGGCTTACGGGCTGGGTTGGTATTTCAGGGTTATTTTGGGTCACCACAGTGATGGGACTAGCAGCGATTCTCATGTTGTTATTGGTGCCTAAAGTCACGCGTCATCATCGTAATTTTCAGCAAGGCTATATCACTCAGTTAAAGCAAGTCCTGAAAATGGGCGATTTAAACCGTCTGCATGTATCGGTATTTACCCTACATTTATTGCTGACTGCCATGTTTATTTATGTGCCTTCGCAATTAATCCAATTTGCCGATATTCCTTTGCAGCATCATGGTTGGGTGTATTTGCCATTGTTGTTGGTCAGTCTGTTCGTGGCATTTCCAAGCATTGTTTTGGCAGAAAAATATCGCAAAATGCGTGGCATTTTCCTGACCGCGATTGCAGGTATTATTTTAGGGCTGTTGGTGCTGATTTTCGGGTTTGAATCGAAATACATCCTTTTATTGGGTTTGGGTTTATTCTTTATTGCCTTTAACGTTATGGAAGCCTTATTACCTTCGTGGTTGTCAAAGGCTGCACCAATTCAATCTAAAGCCACCGCGATGGGTGTAAATGCCAGCAGTCAGTTTTTGGGTGCATTCTTTGGTGGGATGATTGGCGGACAATTATTGATGCTCAACCACACCGCAATCGGTTGGAGTATTTTGACCGCGATTGCTATAATTTGGCTATTCGTTAGTTTTGGATTGGCGCAGCCGCGCTATCTTTCGTCTTTGGTGTTGCGTTTGCCTGAGAACCGAGAAACAGATGAATGGACTTCTCAACTTTTGGCAATTCGTGGTATTGAAGAGGTCGTGGTGATGTCTGACCAGCAAGTGGCTTATGTGAAAGTGGATAAACAGCAAATTGATGATGCTGCGCGACAACAATTAACGCACTTGTTTGGGAAAGAGGTAGCCATTTAAGCATAACTCTTATAAAGTAAATAATAGAAACAAATAGGAAGAAAACGTCTAATGCGTGGTGTAAATAAAGTCATTTTAGTGGGTACTTTAGGTCGTGATCCTGAAACAAAAACTTTCCCAAATGGTGGTTCTCTCACTCAATTTTCTATCGCAACCAGTGATGTCTGGACAGACAAAAACACAGGTGAGCGTAAAGAGCAAACAGAGTGGCATCGCATTGTTTTACATAACCGTTTAGGCGAGATTGCACAGCAATATTTACGCAAAGGTTCTAAAGTATATATTGAAGGTTCATTGCGTACGCGTCAGTGGACAGACCAAAATGGTCAAGAGCGTTACACCACTGAAATTCGTGGCGATCAAATGCAAATGCTCGACTCTGCTAACCGTGGACAATCTGACCAGCAAGATGGTGGCTTTGCTCAACCACGTTTTAACAATAACCAAGGCGGTTATGGCAATCAGAACCAAGCTCCAGCCACAGGTTATGCGAATCAAAATCAAGGCGGTTTTAACCAAAATCAGGGTGGTGGCTATGCCAACAATAACCCAAGTGGTTTTGCACCGAAGCCACAAGCTGCGCCTGCAACCGCACCTGCAGATTTAGATGATGATTTGCCGTTTTGAGACATACTAGAGATAGCCATTTGATTCAAAATGGAAAATCATCATCCAAACCCTTTGTTTCGACAAAGGGTTTTTTATGCAGATATTTAGCAAATATCTATTTTCTCGATTAAATTTCAAACTATGATAGGATTTATAATTCATAAATCCGATTATTTTTATAAAAAAACACTGTTTTACCGATTCTTTCGATTTTCGTATTCTAGCTACACAAGATAAGCAATCCCCGAAACGAATTGAGGAGTCATCCATGAGTTTAATCAATACCCAAGTCAAAGCATTTAACGCAACCGCTTACCACAATGGTCAATTTATTGACGTATCTGAGCAAGACTTTATTGGTAAATGGTCAGTGGTGTTTTTCTACCCTGCAGATTTCACCTTTGTTTGCCCAACTGAACTTGCCGATTTAGCCGATCAATATGCTGAATTCCAAAAAATGGGTGTGGAAATTTACTCAGTATCTACAGACACACACTTTACCCATAAAGCATGGCACGACACCTCAGAAGAAATTAAAAAGATTCAATATCCAATGATTGGCGACCCAACTTGGACATTGTCTAAAAACTTTGAGGTGCTGATTGAAGCAGAAGGTTTGGCAGATCGTGGTACTTTCGTGATTGACCCTGAAGGTAAAATCCAAATTGTAGAAATCAATGCAGGCGGTATTGGTCGTGACGCGCAAGAGTTGTTGCGTAAAGTAAAAGCAGCGCAATATGTGCATGCACACCCTAGCGAAGTTTGCCCTGCCAAGTGGAAAGAAGGCGATGCAACCCTAGCACCATCTATTGATTTGGTGGGTAAAATCTAATCGAATCATCGCACTCAATTTTAAAAATCCAGAACCTCGCTTCTGGATTTTTTATGCTCATGATTTGTTTAACCATGTATAAGTTTCAGCAAGATTATTCCATTCTTGCAATGCTGTATGCCAAATTTGCACTAGGTTGTGGTGCGATGAGCGATTAAGATCAAAACATCTATTCTCCTAGCAATAGGTGTAACACATGAAAAAAATAATCGGTTTATATCGCAACCAAAACATGCATTGGGTGGGCGATGGTTTTCCAGTCAAAAATCTATTTTCTTATGACCGTTTAGGGCAGGCGATCAGTCCATTTTTACTCTTGGATTATGCAGCGCCGTATCATTTTGATGCGACTACCGCACAACATGGTGTTGGTTCGCATCCACATCGCGGTTTTGAAACGGTGACGCTTGCCTATCGGGGCGAAGTGACGCATAAAGATTCGGCAGGTGGTGGTGGCACCATCAAAACAGGCGATGTGCAGTGGATGACAGCAGGTGCGGGTGTGGTGCATGAGGAATTTCACTCCAAAGACTATGCAGCACAAGGCGGATTGTTTGAAATGGTGCAGCTTTGGGTGAATTTGCCTGCCGCAGACAAAATGACATCGCCACGTTATCAAGCCATTGAATCTCAAAATATTCCGAAAATTGAGTTTGAAAATCAGGCGGGGCATTTACGCATTATTGCAGGTCAGTACGCAGAGCAATCTGGGCCTGCCAGCACCTTTAGCCCTGTCAATGTTTGGGATGGACAATTGAAAGCTGCACAGACCCAAGCGCTGCATGTGCCGGTAGATCACAATACTTTATTGGTGGTGTTGGCAGGTGAAGTGCGGGTCAATGGCAGTCAACTTGTGCAAGATCACTCAGTGGTGTTATTTGCTCAAGATGGCGAAGCGTTAATTCAGCTTGAAGCACTGCAAGATACGCAATTTTTAGTGCTGACAGGCAAGCCATTAAATGAACCTATTCAAGGCTATGGTCCATTTGTCATGAATACCAAGCAGGAAATCATTCAAGCTTTTGAAGATTTTAATCAAGGCAAGTTTGGTGAAATTCCGATTCAACATCAAGCGGGTTAAGCTTTAAAAAATCTTAGCCAAGAAAAAAGCCTCATGTCGATGTCCCGACCGAGGCTTTTGTTGTTCTGGCGCTGTCAAATTTCTAGTTTTAGCGGATTGATCATATTCCTTATGATAATTATATGTGATGTAGCTATCATTTTTGTGCTTGGTATCATAGCGTTTAGAGATTTATTTGTAAAACGAAAATTATAAAATTGGTGAATTTATCTACATGGTTTAGAACACTATTTATAGTATTAAAGAAATAATATAAATAAATTCTAAGGCTTATTTAAGCACTTTCTGATTGTTAAAAAATGTAATCATATTGCCAATGTACTTTGTGTTGTTTCTCTGTGAAAAGTACACAATCTGGTAGTTTTTAATAGCTCATTTTCCTTAGGCATGGTTCATAATTTCATAAAGTATGTAAAAAGATGGATGATCGGTTTGGATATCGCAGTGATCGGTAGTGGTATGGCTGGACTGGCTACCGCAAGAATTCTTAAAGATGCAGGGCATAACATTACAATTTTTGAGGCGCTGCCTGGTCGTGGAATGGACAGTCATAGCATCGAATTTGAGGATGGTTTAATTGATGCGCCGTTACGGGTCATGAACCCACATTTGTGGAAAAACACCCTCAGCTTGGCCACACATTTAGGCATTAAAACTTATCCTGTGCGTACTTATATGGCGTGCAGTTGGTTATTTGAAGATCGTACCGAAACTTGGCTGACCACAAGCCGTACCCGTATTGGTAATTTCCCAATCATTAACAACCGTAAAGGCATACAACAATACGGCTGGCGTTTGGTAAAAGGCATGTTGCAGTTAAAAACAGCCATCGCTAAATTTTTCAAATCTAAAAACCAAGACATTACCCTTGCGGAATTTATCAACCGTAACGAAATTGAAGAAGTGTTTTGGCATGGTGCAGTGATGCCAGTGCTTTACACCATTTGTACTTGTGACCCTAAAACCATTGGTGAATGGCCAGCAAAACCATTGTTGGTATTTTTACGCCAATTGACTGATGGTGATGCATTATTGCGTTTACAAGGTGGCACGCCTGCATTGGTTGATAAGTTGATTGAAGGTATTAATATTCAAAGTGGTGCAGCGATTACTCGTGTTCATCAACAAGAAGATGGTGTAATTGTTGAAAATTCTGAGGGTCAGTCGCAAACATTTGACCGTGTGGTGATTGCAACGCCAACCACTAAAGTCCAAGACTTCTTGGACAATCAACAATTTGCAGAAGATATTGAATTGCTTAAACAGTTCAAATTCGAGCAGGGTGATTTGGTGATTCACACTGATCAAACGGTGATGCCGCCAAAACGTAAAGATTGGTCTGTTTTAAGTTATATGATGGATCGTAAATTTACTCGTCAGCAATTTACGGTATGGCTTAACTCGATCGAACCAACTTTGGTCGGTAAATCGCCAGTGTTCCAAACATGGCGTCCAGTTACACCAATTGATCCGAAAAAGATCATTTCAACGGTAACTTTAACCCGCGCTGTGGTGGATTCAAAGACAGTGGCATTAAACAAAGAGTTGCAGCAGCGCCATCACCAAGACAATCGTAAAGTGTTCTTCTGCGGTTCATGGTCGTGCGATGGTTTACCAATTTTAGAATCTGCAGTGACTTCCGCTATGCATATTGCAGAAACTTTTGGTGCACCATTACCGTTTATTGATTTAAAACCACAAGTTGAGGTTGCGCCGCAATTAGGTTATTAAGTTTAGGGTCTGTTGATATTTCATAAATGGTTTGTGCTGTAGGCTAAAACTGAGCAGATCAGGCATGAAACGCAGGGAATAGCGAGACTATTGCCAAGTTTCATAACGCAATCTGAGAAAGTTTTAGCCACAGCCTTTCAGGACAAGCATATTTTTTGCTGCTATTGCGTTATGAGTCAGTCATTTAGAATGACTAAATTTCCTGCCTCATGCCTTATATCAGCTAAAAAATATGCGTTGTCGCAAACATAGATGAATTATCAACAGCCCCTCTTTTTTGAATTAGACTGAGTCAGTATGAAATGGCAACAGGCGATACGACAGCATTTTCCAAAACATAAATATGCCATTCAAGCGGCATATTTGGGAGATACTTCCGCACTGCCGTGGAGCAATTTAGGTTATTGGTCAGATGCAGTGGGATCTGATTATCCCGCTGCATGTCAAAATTTGGCAGCGCATTTGGCAGCAGCAGTGCATTTAAATTCAAAAGATGTTGTGTTGGATTTAGGCTGTGGGCAAGGTGCCAGTCTTAAATATTGGTTGGAACACTATCAAATACAACGACTTGAAGCTGTTGAGCTACAAGATCATCATGTGCAGTCGATTCGACAACATTTAAATTCAAATATTAAAATTCACGCTGCTTCATTTTTAAATTTAAAAGCACTTTTTCCACAACCACGTTTTGATGTGGTGTTCTGTATTGATGCGGCATATCACAGTCATTTGAATTCATTTTTAAGTCAGGTCAATGCAGTTTTGAATTCAAACGGACGTTTGGGCTTTCATTATTTAATTTGGGCAGAACAAGCGCCACCACATGCATTCAAACAGCTGCAATATCGTGCCTTATTAAAATCTGCCGATGTCAATTTTAAAGATCTAATGTCCGAAAGTCAGCTTCGAGCGGTCTTGGCACAGTTTGAATTTAAACAGATTCAGGTGGAAGATTTGTCGGCACAGGTTTTGGCGGGTTTTGCTGATTATGTGCATCAGCATCTCAAGCATCAAATTCAAACGCGAGATGCAGACTGGTTTAAAATTGCCATGACCGCACGTTTATGTGCCAAGCTCTATGCAGATGGCTGGATTAAATATGTGCAGGTGAGTGCGGAAAAAGCTTAATCTATTGTAATGAGCTGTTAGATGATGGGATTTTTCGGTGTTTAGTTGTCCATGCTTAGCTTTAAATCCTACCCACCACATGAAACTGCTTCGGTAAAATTTTTGCGCCACACGTCAATTGATCTCCGACATAAGCCACGGCTTTATCATCAAAAAGAATATGATCGTGACTTTTTATAATCGTGGACCAACGTTGGCACTGAGGGCAGAAATGTCCATCACCCGCCACTAAAAATAAATTTCCCATTTGAGAAACACGCATTTGGTTGGCAAGGATGATTCCACCATGATTGGTCATGGAATGATGCGTTGCAAAGCTTTGAGCCATGAGGTCTTCCTTAAACTGGAAAATTTTAGAGAAGCATTGTTTTAATACTCAATTTTCTAAGACTTATAATTTTAAATTTTTATTTTAATTCACAAAAATATTTTTAAATGTCAGTCTATATGGATGAAACATCAACAAAATAGACCATCAATATAAAAATACGATCTGAAATATGTGTACAGCATTCTAAATCATAAAATACATTTAACAAGTGAAAAGTCACAATCTTGTATTGCAATTGAAGTTTTGCAGATACATCGAAGCCCTAAATAAATTGGAGATTCGAGCAGCATGAGGAAGATAAAAATATACGTTTATAGAAACAAAAAACCTCATAAATTAAAAACTTATGAGGTTTAATATGGTGCCGGCACACGGATTCGAACTGTGGACCTACTGATTACAAGTCAGTTGCTCTACCAACTGAGCTATGCCGGCGTTGTGTAGAGAATTTTACAGAATTTTTACGTGTGCGCAAGCCAAAAAGTAACCGTTTAATGCAGGGCATAGAGTTTTTGAAGATTTTGTACACAGTATTTTGGCGCGTTACAAACGAGGAAATCACATAGAAGGTTTTGTATGAAATGAGCCCAGCGGGTGGGCTCATTGAAGAAAATAACTTGAAATGAAGTGTGAAAAGCGATTATTTATTTCTTAAGATGCGATCTAAATCCTGTGCACATTCTTCTAAGGTAAAGGCCATATCAAGTTGCATTTGTGGTTTGAGTTCATTTGCGAGCGTTCTCCATTGTTCAATTAGGCGAATGGCTTTTTGAATCTTATGTTTGTTGATGTCTTTGGCGATGGTAGGCGTATATCCTCCACGTTTAGCATTTTTAATTTGTTTGACATAATTTTGGCTGTTATTCATGTTCGCTCCCGAATAGCAGTTATATATGTAAGGCATTTGCATGCTTTTATTATGCTAAAGCTTAATGATGACCCTTTTATGTAGAAAGCTGAGATGACGAAATAAAAATAAAAAAAGGTTTTGATAAAAAACAATAAATTTCTTCACCTCTCCTTTTTTGACGGCATAACTCAGTTGTAGCATAGCGATTGAAGATTGTCTTGACTGCAGAGTAACGCAATGTGTCATGTTTGTTGATTTTTCATCAATAGAGGGATTGAGGATTATCAAAATTGGCGATGGAGATGGTCTTAACTGCAAATTCCGTTTATCGCTTTATCCATTTTACGCTCTAGATAATTGCCAAGTTGCTGATTAGAATAGCGCCACTATAAAAATAGCAACGATAATAACAATGCAAAGTTCACTCTTTGCTGTATTAGAAAAATTTGGCTTAAGCCCTCAACACCGCACAATTCATATCCAGTTTTCTAATTCAGCCTTAAATCATCAGGTCTTTTTGCAGTGCGTTTATGGTCAGCATGCCATCAACCAAGGTTTGCAGATGGATGTCTTATGCCTCTCACCGCATGCAAATTTGCCGTTGAAACAATTTATTGGCAGTCGGGTGGCTGTAGATCAACTCACCGATCAAGGCGAATTATTTCGACATAGCGGCATTATTACTGCAGCAGCGCAAGGGCAAAGTGATGGCACGCTCAGTCTCTATAAATTGCAGATTCAGGATGCAACGGCTTTGTGGCATAAACGCCGCAACAGTCGGGTATTTATGAATAAAACTGTGGTGGAGGTGAGTGAAATTCTGTTTAAAGAATGGCAAGACCGCAGTGCATTATTTGCTGCAAGTTTAAGTTTAGATTTAAGTGGTCTCAGTCAGCGTTATGCAGTTCGACCTCTCATCATACAATCCAACGAAAGCGATTATGAGTTTTTAACCCGTTTGTGGCGTAGCGAAGGCATCAATTGGTTGGTGGATGAAAAACAACCTTGGGTTGAGCATTTTTTAACGCCTATGGATACACAAAAATTAAGACTGATTGAGCAGAATAGTCATTATCAGCCCTTAAAACGTAGACGAGTGGCATTTCAGCGTACAAGTGCAATCGAGCAGCGGGATAGCATTTACACTTGGATGGCACAGCGTAACCTGCAACCCACTGAAGTACAGTTACAACGCTGGCAACCCGATCTTTTGGCACAGGACCAAAATTCAGTACAGTTCACATCGCCCTTACAAAGTAGCACACAAAATAGTGAAGCTTTAAGTTTAGAACAGGCGTGGTGCGTGAGTCCTGCGTGGATGCAAGACTTAACTGGGCAAGATCAGGTGACAGCTGCAAGTACCGAACAATTAGAACAATTGGGACAACAATTGGCTCAGTATTATGATTTGCAGGCAAAATATTTTTCCGCGCAAAGTAATTTACGTGATGCGCAAGTGGGGTATTGGTTTGAATTACACGGGCATGCTGAAATTGATCAACATCCCCAAACTGAACGAGAGTTTTTAATACTGTCCAAACAGTTTTATAACCAAAACAATTTAGCACCTGAATTACAACAGCATTTTTTGAGTCTGCTGCAACAAAGTCAGTGGACATTTCAGTTACCGTTGGAGGGTGATCCTCAACAATTTTGTCAATTGAATTTGATTCGACGACATATTGCGCTCGTTCCAGAGTTTAATCCATTACTGCATCGTCCCGTGGCTTATCCACAGCGCGCTAAAGTGGTTGGACCTGAGGATGAAACCGTGCATGTAGATGCGTGGGGGCGTATTAAAGTTCGGTTTTTATTTACCCGAAGTGATGACCACTTGCATGATGGTGGTGCGGGTGCCAACGACAATGAGAGCGATTCGGCGTGGGTGGATGTACTCACACCGTGGGCAGGTGAGGGTTATGGTGCAAGATTTCACCCACGTATTGGTGAAATTGTGGTGGTGGATTTCTTTGATGGCAATATTGATCGTCCTTTTGTGGTTGGACGTTTACATGAGGCAGAACGACAACAGACACAATTCGATACAGTTGGAACTCTACCCGATACCAAATACTTGAGCGGGATTCGTTCACAAGAAATACGTGGTGCAGGGTTTAACCAACTTCGCTTCAATGACACCACCAAACAATTCAGTGCGCAATTGCAGAGTAGTCATGCTGCGAGTCAGTTGAATTTAGGATATTTGAGCCATCCAATGCGGCAGGAGGATTCAATTGGGCGCGGCGAAGGCTTTGAATTAAGAACTGATCGGTGGGGAGCTGTGCGTGCAGGTGCAGGCTTACTGCTTTCAACTCATCCACAAGCACAGGCACAAGCGTATCATTTAGATGCGAGTCCTGCCAAAAGGCAATTGGAGTCCAGTTTAGCGGCAAGCAAAGGCTTAAGTGAGTTGGCACAAAATCAGCAAACAGATCCTTTGGAAACACTGGAGCATCTCAAAGAATTTTTAAATCAAATTGAACTAGAAGATCAAACTAAAGCGGCAAGTTTTAAGCAGGCGGTTATGATTCTTTGTGCGCCCAACTCAATTGCAGTTTCAACTCAGCAAGATTTACACCTTTCTGCAGATCAACATATTCATCAAAGTGCCGCAGGCAGTATTAATGTTTCTACCCAAAAATCTGTGATTACACATGCACGCGATAAAATCAGTTTATTTGCAGCGGAGCAAGGTATACGTGCTTTTGCAGCCAAGGGTAAAGTCGAAATTCAGGCACAAGATGGTGCTATAGATGCAATTGCACGCCAGAAAATCAAGCTGATTTCTACGGAAGATCGGGTGGAAATTACCAGTCCAAAAGAAATTGTGCTAACGGCAGGTGGTTCACAAATCAAAATTAATTCAAAAGGTGTTTTTGTGAGTACTTCAGCTAAATTTGAGGCGAAAGCAGGACAGCATTGTTTTGAGGGTGGGGAGAAGATTATTGAAGAAAAAATAAGCTTGCCTAAGTCACCAACGTTATTCAGTAATAAAATTAATTATCAGTGGAATCAGCCCTCTACAGGAGAAAAAGAAATCTTTGTTTTAGATAAATTGAATGGAAAGCTCATTAAAACTAATAAATCTATATTAAATGAAAATAATCAATTGAGTACGTTACGGGTAATACCCCCATTTTTAATTGAATTAATGGGTAGAAAATCTAAAGCCTTGTTATTGTTTAAAAATAGGTGGACAACCATTTACTGACATATGAGGTCGTTCATGATTATAAAAGTACTGCCAGT
>NZ_VPAP01000022.1:0-43776 GCF_013419195.1 Acinetobacter sp. YH12099
CAGCGTAATCTTTCGCTTCACCACCAAACTTACGTGCACATACTGTAGCAATCGCAGCTGTTAAAGTTGTTTTACCATGGTCAACGTGACCGATTGTGCCCACGTTAACGTGTGGCTTATTACGTTCGAACTTAGCCTTAGCCATGAGATCTTCCTTTTTAAAACAACTCATGGAGGATCACTCCATGAGCATTAGGTTTTTTAACTATGAATTAGTTTGCGCTTATAGTAATCGAAAGATTACTCGTCGTCACCTTTTTTACCACCAGACTGGAATTTAGCAATAATGCCATCAGCCACGTTACGTGGAGTTTCAGCATATTTAGCAAATTCCATAGAGTAAGTCGCACGACCTTGAGACATAGAACGCATATGAGTTGCGTAACCAAACATCTCTGCAAGTGGAACTTCAGCACGAATTGCTTTAGTACCGCCAGGTAAGTCGTCCATACCTTGAACCATACCACGACGACGGTTTAAGTCACCCATGATATCGCCCATGTAGTCTTCTGGAGTTTCTACTTCAACTTTCATGATTGGTTCAAGAAGGATAGGATCTGCTTTCATGAAACCATCACGGAATGCGTAAGAACCTGCCATTTTGAACGATAATTCGTCAGAGTCGACATCGTGGTAAGAACCGTCGAACAATGTAGCTTTAATGCCTACAACTGGGTAACCAGCCAAGACACCATTCTTCATACGTTCTTGAATACCTTTGTCTACTGCACCGAAGAATTCTTTAGGTACTACACCACCTACAACTTCTTCAGCGAATTCGTAATCTTTACCAGCTTCAGGATCAAGCGGCTCTAAACGTACGAATACGTGACCGAATTTACCTTTACCACCAGTTTGACGTACGAACTTACCTTCTTGTTCGATAGACTTTTTGATCGTTTCACGGTAAGCAACCATTGGTTTACCAATGTTCGCTTCAACGTTGAATTCACGCTTCATACGGTCAACGATGATGTCAAGGTGAAGCTCACCCATACCCGCAATAATCGTTTGGCCAGATTCTTCGTCTGTACGTACGCGGAATGAAGGGTCTTCTTTCGCCAAGCGACCTAAAGCTACTGACATTTTTTCTTGGTCAGCTTTAGTCTTAGGTTCAACAGCCAATGCAATTACTGGCTCTGGGAATTCCATACGCTCTAGTGTAATCACTGCGTTTTCGTCACACAATGTATCACCAGTGGTTGTATCTTTAAGACCTACACACGCTGCGATATCACCCGCACGAATTTCTTCGATGTCGTGACGGTCATTTGCGTGCATCTGTACGATACGACCAATACGCTCACGCTTCATTTTCACTGGGTTATAAACCGGGCTACCCGCTTTAAGAACACCTGAGTAAACACGTACGAACGTTAAGTTACCAACGAATTTGTCGTTCATGATTTTGAACGCTAACGCAGCAAACGGTGCTTCATCAGACGCTTCACGAGAACCTTCAGTTTCGTCTTTGTCGTCTAAGATACCTTTAATTGCTTCAACGTCAGTTGGTGCAGGTAAGAATTCAATTACTGCGTCCAACATACGTTGAACACCTTTGTTTTTGAATGCAGAACCACACATTGCAGGTTGAATTTCACCCGCTAATGTACGTTGACGTAAACCAGCAATGATTTCTTCTTTAGAAAGTTCACCATTTTCTAGGTACTTGTCCATGAGTTCTTCTGATGCTTCAGCAGCAGCTTCAACCATGTTAGTACGCCATTCTTCAGCAGTTGCTTGAAGATCAGCTGGAATCTCGCCGTATTCAAACTTCATACCTTGAGAAGCTTCATCCCAGATGATTGACTTCATTTCGATTAAGTCAACAACACCTGTAAATGTGTCTTCTGCGCCTACTGGAACAACGATAGGCACTGGGTTAGCACCCAAACGTGTCTTCATTTGTTCAACTACGCGGAAGAAGTTTGCACCAGTACGGTCCATTTTGTTAACGAACGCTAAACGAGGTACTTTATATTTGTTTGCTTGACGCCATACAGTTTCAGACTGCGGTTGAACACCACCTACAGCACAGTAAACCATACATGCACCGTCAAGAACACGCATAGAACGCTCAACTTCAATTGTGAAGTCAACGTGTCCCGGTGTGTCAATTACGTTAATACGGTGTTGGTCAAATTGGTTACCCATACCTTTCCAGAAGCATGTTACAGCTGCTGAGGTAATAGTAATACCACGTTCTTGCTCTTGTTCCATCCAGTCAGTTGTTGCTGAACCTTCGTGAGTTTCACCAAGTTTGTGACTTTCACCTGTATAGAACAAAATACGTTCTGAAGTTGTTGTTTTACCCGCATCGATGTGCGCAGAGATACCAATGTTACGGTAACGAGAAATTGGGGTTTGACGTGCCATGATTTCTAGCATTCCTAAATTTTGTTGTTTAAAACAGGACGCTTTAAGCTGCCTAGCAACTTAAAGCGATTTGATGACAATTCAGTGACAACCGATTCATCACCCTCCTGATTAGGGCCTGTTTTATCCGCTTAGAAACGGTAGTGAGAGAAGGCTTTGTTGGCTTCAGCCATACGGTGCACATCTTCACGTTTTTTGATCGCTGCGCCTTTACCTTCAGATGCATCAAGCAACTCGCCAGCAAGACGTAACGCCATAGTTTTTTCAGAACGCTTAGCAGCAGCATCTACCAACCAACGCATCGCTAAAGCAGTACGACGGGATGGGCGTACTTCCATAGGAACTTGATAAGTAGCACCACCAACACGGCGTGCTTTTACTTCGACCATTGGACGAACTTTTTCAAGCGTAGCTTCAAAAAATTCAACTGGGTCTACTTTAGATTTTTCTTGAACGCGGTCTAAAGCACCGTAAACGATACTTTCAGCAATAGATTTTTTACCATCTTGCATTACGTGGTTCATGAATTTAGCGATTGTTTGGCTGCTGAATTTAGGATCCGGAAGGATTTCACGAGCAGCGACTACGCGACGTCTTGGCATTTTAAACTACCTATAAATATGACACTTCAGGGTGATCCAGCCGTAGCACAAAGTGTCGTGTGCATTTCGCTGGCCTTACTACACGTCGCTTGAATTTCACAAAATTAAATGCAGAAATCAGACAAGCGAGACGATAAAGGATTGCAGTTCTACGAACTAAGAGTTTAATCTTTAAAAGATTATTTCTTAGGACGTTTAGCACCGTATTTAGAACGTGACTGGTTACGATCTTTCACACCAGCACAGTCTAAAGAACCACGAACGGTATGGTAACGTACACCTGGTAAGTCTTTAACACGACCACCACGGATAAGAACAACACTGTGCTCTTGTAGGTTGTGACCTTCACCACCGATGTAGCTAGAAACTTCAAAACCTGAAGTTAAGCGAACACGGCAAACTTTACGCATTGCTGAGTTAGGTTTTTTAGGTGTAGTTGTGTAAACACGTGTACAAACACCACGACGTTGTGGACAAGCCTTCAACGCAGGAACTTTTGATTTTTCAACCAAAGTCGTACGACCCTTACGGATCAACTGATTTGTTGTTGCCATGTGGCAATTCTCCCGTTAATAAAAAGCCCCAAAAACATACTACTTTTTGAGGGCATGCAATTGTAAGCGAAGATAGAAAAATGGTCAATATTTCATAGGCAGTTAAAATACCAACCAAATTTCTACTTATCACTTGTTTTTATTCAGCTTTTGGCTTGCGAGTACTTGTACGAGTTCTCGGCTTTTTTGTAACCTGCTTTGCAGTTTCTGTACTTGATGTTACTGGATTTTCCATAACAGTTTCAGCCACTTGGGTTGAATCTTCCACAGGCTCTAAAGCATCTTCCAGCCTATATTCATCAATTTCTTCTGCAGGTACAGCAGGTTTTTGCGGTGCAACTTCAGCATGTGGCTCTAGCATTTGATCTGCCAATTCTTCTAGACCTTGCTGAATATTTTCATCGAGCTGTGCTGCAGTTGTTTCCACTTTGTCCGATTTTTTCTGCACTTTTACCGCTCGGATACTTTCATGGTCTGATACGGTTTGCACTAAAGCATCTGACGGCGCAGATTCCGCGCGCTCTTGCCCCGCTACTAATTCATCTTGCTCCGCATGTTTAGCTTCATTGCCCTTCAATTGCTCCAAGAGTTTAGGCGCAGCCTGTGCCAGCAATTCCAACGATTTTTCATACGCATGAATGGCTGATAAATTGCTGTCTTTATGCTGAATTAAATAGCTACGGGCATTGGAAAACACTTGCTGTGCCTTGTGATGCACATCTTCCACCAATTTCCAGCTATATACTGCACTCACCGATGCGGTTGCTACAGGCGTGAGTTTATTCAACATGGAAAACTTAGGTACATGATTCAACCACGGCCATTTGACTTGACCTTGCTCATTCAAGAAGTATTTCTTTAATGCCTCATAATCATTGCTTGAACCGAGCATATTTTGTAATTGATGCACATCATGAGTTTGCAGCATATTGGATAAGGTTTTTAGCCCCATCAGTACCGCTTGCTTTTCTGCAATGACGCCTAAATCAATTTGTTTAAAAATAAACTGAACAATTTCTTGCTCGGTGTCTTTATTCAGTTCAAAACCGTAGGCACGCCCAACCTGATAAATGGTACGTAAAGACATCACAATAGATGCAGGCACATCAATGGTTGAACCGATTACTCCTGTTGCACCTGTCAATGCGCCTTGCAGTGATGCAATCCATTTATTTTGTTCTGCAAGTGCCTGACTAATTCGTTTAGAACGATCTACATCTTGAGTCAATTCTTCTAAATCGCGCACACCTGCTTGATCAAGCACATCATCAACAGAGCTAATATTGGAGGTAAAACTATTCAGCTGATCAAATAAATAATCTGAAATTTTGTCGGAAAAATCGGGCGACACAAAACTCGCTACCTGATTGACGCGATTATAGTGACGTCCTAAAAGCTGACGTGAAACTTGTGGCACATGCTGTCTGAGCATGTGTTGAGGATTGTCATACTGACGCGCTTGAAAAGCACTAAAACTACGTGCCTGACCTTCAATAATTTGCCCTGATTTTGCACTGTGCTCATCCTTCGCTACAGTACCTGGTGCAACTTGCTGCAATACATGGATGCCTGTACTGCTGAGCTTTTTAGCCACCCCAATCGCATTCGAGAAGAATCCGCTTGATTGTTTATTCTTGGAATCTGACATTCTTACTCCTCATTTTTAATTTCTATGATTTATGGGTAGATACTAGGTGTAGTCTAAGTTTATCTCAATATGATTGTGTATCTTTTGGTTGGCTTCCTGCATCTCATTTACCGCTTCGCTGCGGTTTGATCTTCCCTGCAAAGTGGCATCATATTTGCCATAAGAATTCAAAATTCTTTCTGCTATTATGAACGCAATTGTAAGACATGAGTCATACCGTATCAGCGATTGCTTGGCAGTCACGGTGTTCGGCTCAACATTATCACCATAAAAGGGATCTGTAGATGAAACGTGTTGTAATCACCGGCATGGGCATTAACTCGTGCATTGGTAATACTTTAGAAGCTGTGACTCATTCTTTACAAAACGGTATTTCTGGGACACGTTCCAACCCAACTTATGCTGAACTTAATTTCAAAAGCCACGTAAGTGCAGCAGCAGAACAAAACTTTAACCACATTGACCGTAAATTAAAACGCTTTATGGGCGTGTGTGCGATGTACGCTTACAACGCTGCAGTAGATGCCATTGAACATGCGGGCTTAAAGCAAGAAGATTTAGCAGGCAACCCACGTTACGGTATCGCGGGTGGTTCAGGCGGTAACTCAACTGCATCTGTTGCAGAAATGATTGAGCTACTTGAAGAAAAAGGCGCACGTAAAATTGGCCCGTTCTTCGTACCACGTAACATGTCGAACACCATTACGGCAAACTTGGGTGTTGCGTTCAAATTACAAGGTATCGCGCACTCAATTACCAGTGCATGCGCAACTTCTGCCGATGCAATTGGTTATGCCTACAACCTAATTCAATTGGGTAAACAAGATTTAATGCTTGCAGGTGGCGGTGAAGAAGATCACTGGTCACAAAGCTTATTGTTTGATGCGATGGGTGCTTTGTGTTCTAAATACAACGACACACCAGAAACAGCATCTCGTCCGTACTCTGCAGACCGTGATGGTTTCGTCATTGCAGGTGGTGGTGGTTTCGTGGTTCTTGAATCACTTGAACACGCACAAGCACGTGGTGCAAATATTTTAGCTGAAGTGGTTGCGTATGCTGCAAACTCTGACGGTGCAGACATGGTTGCACCAAGCGGTGAAGGTGCAACACGTTGTATCTTGATGGCTTTAGACGAAGCGAAACAACACGGTGTAGACGCAATTGACTATGTGAACACACATGGTACTTCTACTCCAGCAGGCGACGTGACTGAATTGAAAGCCATGGAACGTGCGTTTGGTGAAGGTAAAGTGCCTGCTCTTAGCTCAACGAAGTCAATGACTGGTCACAGCTTGGGTGCTGCAGGCGTTCAAGAAGCAATTTATTCTGTCTTGATGATGCAAAACGACTTCATTGCACCAAACATCAACGTCACTGAACTTGATGAAGGCGCGAAAGCATTTGATATCGTACTTGAAAAACGCGACACAAAATTGAATACTGTGATGAGTAACAGTTTTGGTTTTGGCGGTGTAAATGCCTGCCTTATTTTCAAGAAGTGGGATGAATAATCTCCTATAGGATAGTCGATGGATGCACCTTCTGATGCTTTTTTATGGGTAAAAGCATTACATATTATTGCCGTGGTTTGCTGGTTCGCTGCATTGTTCTACTTACCACGTTTATATGTTTACCATGCCATGAGTGAAGATACACTGAGCCATCAGCGTTTTGAAATCATGGAGCGCAAGTTGTACCGAGGGATTATGTGGCCGTCTATGATTGCCACCCTCATCACGGCACACTTTTTGGTAGATTGGGGCGATGCGACCCGCAATTACCACGATGCGTTATGGTTTTACCTGAAAGTAGCATTGGTCGGTTTATTGGTGATTTACCATTTGGTTTGTGGCTATTACCGCCAAAAACTGATTGGCAATGCGCATTATAAATCACACAAGTTCTGGCGATTCTTCAATGAAATGCCGACTGTGCTGCTATTAGCGATTGTAATTTTAGTCGTGGTAAAACCACAGTTCTAAAATTTGAAACGCCAAGTATCCTGACATCTCAACCTGATTCGGTTGTAAAAAAACCTCAGTGCAAAGAACTGAGGTTTTTTTATGGGTGACAACTAAAAACAGCACTTATGCTTTAATTCAACGTATTTGTGAGTAAGGCTGAAAGCCCAATGCCGCTGCTTGTTTCTGCTGAGATTGAGGAATCGTGACAATAGCAATTTTTCCATCTGCACCACCACAGACCTGTGCATACATCCGCCCATCTGAACCTACACTGGCCCGCTTCACCTGAATCTGTGCTTGCTGTAAACGCTGAACAATTTCCGTAAGGGTTAAACCTGAATCTGGCTCACACTGTCGATGTTGCAATGATGTGTACATTTCGACCTGCGCAGTAGGTGTTGTGGATGTAGCAGCATGATTGGCACATGCAGTCATCAGTATTGAAACCGCTACTACTGCAATAGATTGACTAAATATCTTCATCACATACCCTCTTTCAATATTAAAATTAAATATTCAAATTAAATATTGAAGCACGATCTTTGCAATAACACTGCGCTAGAAATGCAAACAGATGTAAGCATCTCGCTCATCCAGATAACTGTTCAAGCACCGACAAAATTTGCGCAAAACACTGAATTCTATGTTTTGGTGCAGCCAAGTCTAACTCCTGAGCCGAACCATAGCCGTATTCGACTGCAACACAATCGACTCCATTGGCTCGTGCACCTAAAATATCGTGTTCACGATCTCCAATCATTAAACATTGTTCAGGTTGCAATTGTTCTTGCTGCAAAATATAGGCAATTAAATCCGCTTTATTGGTACGCTCACCATTTAGTTCGCTACCGTAGGGATATTCAAAATATTGCAATAAATCGAAGTGATCTAAAATTTGGCGTGCATAAATTTCAGGTTTGGCTGTTGCTAAAAACAGTCGATAGCCTTGCTGTTTTAAATCTGCCAATGTTGCAGCAACATCTTCAAAGACATGATTTTCAAATAAGCCTGTTGCAGCAAAACGCTCTCGATAGCCTGCTAAGGCTTGCTCTGCCAATACGTCATGCACATCTACATGAAGTAATTTTGCCAAAGAGGCTTTTAAGGGCGGCCCGATAATCCAATCAATATTTTCCGTATCTGCAATAGGATGTCCAACCTTAGCCAAACCATAACGCGCAGAAGCGGTAATGCCCTCTTTCGGGTCGGTCAGCGTGCCATCTAAATCAATTAAAAGGTTCTTTATCACAATGTCAGCCTATGTGCCTAAATGACTATCGAGTGTTACTCCAAAGTTGCCTATACTAACGTAAATAGAAGCAATTAAGGATATGTGTGTGCGACCAACAGTACTATGTTTTTCTGGTTTAGACCCTTCGGGTGGCGCTGGTTTACAGGCTGATATTGAAGCCGTTGGCAATAGCGGTGCACATGCAGCGATTGCCTGCACAGCACTGACCATTCAAAACTCTCAGCAAGTATTTGGCTTTAAAGCAACGTCTAAAGAATTGTTATTGGCGCAAGCCAATGCGGTGGTGAATGATTTGCCCATTAAAGTTGTAAAGTCGGGCATGTTGGGCACCACTGACAATATTGCAGCGCTGGCAGATTTTTTACGTGCACATCCTGATTATTTATATGTGCTTGACCCTGTTTTGGTTGCCAATAGTGGTGGTTCTTTAGGTAATCAAGCGACTTTGGTTCAGGCATTTGTCGAGTTGATTCCACTGGCGACTTTAATCACGCCAAATACTGTGGAATTACGTGCCTTAACGGGTGAAGATGATTTAGAACGCGCAACAGCTAAATTATTTGCAATGGGCGCGCAGGCCGTTTTGGTCAAAGGTGGGCACGAAGATACCCCTGATCATATTCGTAATGCACTGTATATTAACAATGAAATAGTTTCAGAAACCCGCTGTCCACGGCTTGAAGGTGAATATCACGGTTCAGGCTGTTCATTGGCGAGCTTTATTGCAGGGCGCTTGGCAATGGGAGATCAACTGAAACAAGCGGTACAACATGCTGAAACTTGGTTGTTTGGTGTGCTTAAATATGCGGAAACGCCTGTACCGAACGGACAGAAAATTCCGAAAAGGTTTTAGTGCTTATCGTTCAACTCCTTCAAACCCTGATCACCTTGTATCAGGGTTTTTCATTGCAACTTTTTAACGTTCGTGCCGTTGTTTCAAATTTTCGACATGTTGACGATTGGTTTTCCAAGACTTATCAAGTAGTTCTTTTTCAATTCTCAGCTGAATACGTTTCAGTTTCATCGGTGAAATGACTTCATGCCGAAAACCTTTGACATACTCAACCCATGCACTGCCTTTAAAAACATTGTTGGGCAAAGAGGTCTTAAACTCACAGTCTGGCATAAATACAATCACAGAATGCAGATATTCAGGCTCGACAATATCGCTCAATACTGATTCCAAAACTTTTATATGCTTATAGTTCTGATAGACAGGATTTTGAAACTTGTAGGTCTTTTTATAAATTTTTTGTGTCCATACTTTTTGGCGTTCTCCACCAAAAATCCAGCCTTTATAGTTTTTTGTTTCAATCACAAAAACCCCAAAAGGACTCAATAAAATATGATCTATTTGAGTTGTTCCTGCGAACTCATCAGGCAAAGTTACATCATTCAACAAGATATAACGTTCATCTAAATACAACTTCACATGCGTACTTACTGCGAGTTCCCCCACCTTTCCCTTTAGAAAAGGTTTGAAAATTTTGATCAGCCCTACACCTGCAACAAGCAGAATAAGCCACCAAAACTGCAACAATAATGTTTTTAACATTTCCCCTGCTCTATTTTATTTTGATCAAAATTGTTGTTGAATCTCAGTCATTTAAACTTTTGAAGTTGAAGATTCTAACTTTAACAAAATCGCTTTATTATCCAACCCGCCTGCAAAGCCCACCAATTTTCCACTTGCACCCACCACCCGATGACACGGTGCAATAATCGAAATTGGATTTTTGCCATTTGCCGCCCCTACGGCACGCATCGCATTCTCACTACCAACTTGTTCGGCAATTTGCTTATAACTACGAGTTTCCCCAAAAGGAATGCTTAATAACGCCTGCCAGACTTTCTTCTGAAATTCAGTGCCTTCAAAATCAAGAGGCACATCAAATTGCTGACGCTGACCTGCAAAATACTCTTGGAGTTGCTGCTGAGTTTTGAGCAAAATTGGATGATCATCTTGTCGAACTAAACTGGCTAAACGTACCCGTTTATGATCTTCGTTATCCCACATTACCGCAACCAATGCGTGATCGTGAGCCACCAATTTAAGCACGCCTACAGGAGTGTCCATTTCAGTAAATGCCAATTGCATTATTTTTCTCCTCAAGCAGGTTGGGTATCAGGTCATCCTGTTTTTAACTCAAACCGATCTGTTATTGAGCACACACTAAAAGACTGCATTCCAAGTTAGCTGGATGAAATTTTCATAAGCACCAAACCTGAAATAATCAGAACTGCAGCCAACATACGCATAGCACTGGCAGGTTCGCCTAAAACAAAAATACCGACTAAAAATGAACCGACTGCGCCTATACCTGTCCAAATCGTATAAGCCGTGCCTAATGGCAAAGTACGCATGGCATAGGCCAAAAGCGCAAAACTTAAAATCATAAAAAAGATAGTCACGATACTGGGCGTTAATTTACTAAAGCCGTCAGACAACTTCATGGAGTATGCCCAAACCACTTCAAAAATACCCGCCAATATCAACATCATCCAGGCCATAACGCCCTCCTTCAATAGCATGAAATCAGGCCGTCCTGAAGATTTTTCTTGTCGAGTGTTCAGTCACTTTGACTATTTCTAAAAACCCAAACAAGGGAGGTCGTTCCTCCTGTTGCAATTTAAGCCACCGCGCAGCGATGATCCGTCTATTTTAAACTTAAAATTTTGCGCGCACCATTCAATACAAACATGGCCACAACTAAGCCAATAATCAGGTCTGGATAATTCGACCCTGTCAGCATCACCAAACCGCCCGCGATAATCACACCTAAATTCACAATCACATCATTGGCGGAAAAAATATAACTGGCTTGCATGTGGGTTCCACCATCTTTATGCCCTGAAATTAGCCATAAACAGGTGACGTTTGCCAGCAATGCCACAGCACCAATGACCATCATCAACATGGATTCAGGCTCACTGCCTAAGAAGAAACGGCGCAGGACATCAAAGATAACCAGTGCAGCCAAACCCAGTTGTACCCAACCAGACAAATGTGCAGCTTTGAGCTGTTTCTTGGCGGATTGACCCACGACAAATAAAGCCAAACCATACACGGCGGCATCGGCAAACATATCTAAGGAGTCAGCAATTAACCCAGTCGAAGATGCAATTAAACCTGCAATTAATTCCACCAAAAACATAGCGGCATTAATACCAAGCAAGGCATATAGCACTTTTTGTTGTGCAGCGCTGTTAGATACAGGCAGTTCAGTTTGTGTATTGGCTTCAGTCTGTTGCAACACAGCACCCAAACCCAATGCTTCTAATTTATGGGTAATTTCTGTGGCAGATTGGTTGCTGTGATAAACCTTTAAAAGTCGTGCAGGTGAATCAAAAGACAAGGCTGCAATATCATTATGATCTGCCAAAGCAATCCGCACCATTTGTTCTTCTGCGCCACAATCCATTTTAGGAATATGGTATGCACTCACCCACGGACTCAAAAGTTCCGAATCCAAAATTGTTGCTTTATCTGTCTTGGCAGTCGTTGCAGATGTACAGCTATTTTGATCAGCACAGCTTTTTTCTGTATCGCAAGACGAACCACAGCCTGTATCGCCACATGACTTGGAGTGTGTAGGCGCAGTTGCACAAGGCTGGTTTACATTTTTTTGCGTATCACAACCACAGCCAGTATTGTTTAGATTTTGGTTTTCTAAGTTTTTATCTTGATTCGATTGAGGATCTTGAGTTGATGAAGACATACGCCACACCCAAAAATACAATAGGCTCAGTATAAACCAAGCCTATGTATTTAGGGACAATCTATTCTATTTAGAAGCAGCAACGATCCATTGACTTAATCATTGATAAATACCCCTAATCATTAAAACCTGAAACGCAAGCCTATCGCATATAAGCCGCTCTGCTCGGAATCGGTTGCAGACTGCCAAGCAGTGTGTTGATCACCTTTCGTATACTCATAACCTGCACTGATATACGGCATGATGTTCTTGCTGATTTCATAACGCATTTCCACACCCACAGCTGCGCGGTTGAGTCCTGTTTTTTTCGCATATTTGGCATCATCCTGCAGAATAACATCTACATCTAAATAAGGCTGTGCGATCAATTTCTGAGTCAATAACAGATCCCGTGTGGTTTCCAAACTCAAAGCCGCATATTGATCCTCACCCAAATAAAAATAAGCATCGGTTTCAAAAAAATATGGAGCTAAACCATGTAAGCCAAACACAGCGTCAAACTTATCTTCTCGGTCTGTTTGATGCTCTTGCTGATTCACTTCGTGTCGATAACGCACACCTGCTTGCACATCCCAAAAATCTGAAATCATACGACTGTATAACAACTTGGCATCATATTCAGTCGCTTGTGACTCTTGCTTATCGCTATGAATTTTCACAAACAACTTGTTTTCATCAGTTCCGATACGAGTTTGTAATTTAGATTTGAGCACTCCCTCGGCATGATCATTCACTTGCCATTGCGTATCTAAAGTGCTCACCGCGTACACCTGCGCACCATGTTCTTTACGATGATCGTGTGACTGCGACTCTTGCACGGACGAATCGGATTGATGCGATTGATGCGATTGATGCGATTGATGCGATTGATGCGATTGATGCGATTGATGCGATTGATGCGATTGATGCGATTGATGCGATTGATGCGATTGATGCGATTGATGCGATTGAGTATCAGCCTGAGCTGCAATTGTTGCAATCTCTGCTGAACTGGCATGTGCACTATGCACCTCTGTCGCTGCTAGCCCAACTGTACTGATGCAGCAGACAGAAATACTTAAAACTGTTTTCGCAAAAAGATTAATGTTGTGCATGTGCTGCTCCTTTTTGCGCTGTCGCTGAAGGGGTTTGAGTGGCTTGAATTGCTGTGGTTGAAAGCGGTTCATTTTCACTCACCTGCGCTACAATCAATTTATTCATCATTCCCGCGCTCATGTGATAGAGCAAATGACAATGTATTGCCCATTCACCTAATTCATCTGCAGTAAGCAGTGCAGTTACAGTTTGACCTGGCGGCACAATTAAGGTGTGTTTATTCGGCATTTCTGCTGCCGTTTGACCATTTTCCAACTGCATAAACATGCCATGTAAATGCATTGGATGTGCCATCATGCTGTCATTGATAAATTTAATCCGAATACGCTCACCATATTTCACCTTGAGTGGTGTGGCATCACTAAATTTCTTACCGTTGATTGTCCAGATATAACGCTCCATCGTACCGCCTAAACGCACGACCAATTCACTGCTTGGTTCACGTGTATCTGCTTGTGGCTGCAGCGATTTCAAATCTTCATAGTGCAAGGCTTTATGCCCCGCGGGTGTAGAAGCATTTGCCCATCCATATACCACCGCATTTTTGTGTTCTGTTGAAGGCATGCCATGTTGTGTATGCGTATTTTCAGACATTGTTGCATGGTTCATCTTGGAATGATCCATTTCCGACATTACCGCATGATTCATCTTGGAATGATCCATTTCTGACATCGCTACATGGTTCATCTTGGAATGATCCATTTCCGACATCGCTGCATGATTCATCTTGGAATGATCCATCTCCGACATTGCTGCATGGTTCATCTTGGAATGATCCATTTCCGACATCGCTGCATGGTTCATCTTGGAATGATCCATATCCGACATCGCTGCATGGTTCATTTTGGAATGATCCATTTCAGACATCGCTGCATGATTCATTTTTGAGTGATCCATTTCAGACATCGTTGCATGGTTCATCTTGGAATGATCATCGCCTGAATGCTCTGTAGCATGCCCCATATCTTGCATGGTGAGTAAAGCACGCGGGCGCGCTGCAGGGAGCTGTAGATTTGATGTTGCAGAATGAAGTTCACTCTGCAAGCTACCCACAGCAAAACCTGAGCGGTCTATTGATTCCGCTTCAATTTGATAATGCGCTGCTTGAGGTTCAACAATCACATCGTAGGTTTCTGCAGTGCCGATACGAAATTCATCCACAGTAACAGGTTTGACTGGCTGACCATCGGCACTGACCACTGTCATTTTTAAGTTTGGAATCCGCACATCATAAAACGACATGGCAGAGGCATTGATAAAACGTAAACGCACTTTTTCATTTGGCTTAAATACACCTGTCCAGTTCTGTTCAGGTGTCTTGCCATTCATTAAAAAAGTATAGCCTGTGACATCGGAAAGGTCGGTTTTCAGCATGCGCATCTGATTCCACATTTTGCGGTCTGACCATGTGGCTTTTAGCCCATCACGCTGTACTTGACGCCAAACATCACCTAAGGTTTCACGCTGATTTTGATAAAACTCGGCTGAAATTTTTAAATCTTTCTGAATTTGATTGCTAGATTTTTCATGAAAATCTGACAGCATCACCACATAATCACGATCTGTGTATTCATGTGCGTTTACGGCTGGCTTGGCTTTAGGATGAATCACCAAAGAGCCGTATAGACCATCTTGTTCCTGACCTTTGGAATGTGCGTGATACCAATAGGTACCACTTTGACGTACTTTAAATTGATAAACAAAATGTCCTTGTGGCTTAATCCCTTGAAAACCATTAAATCCAGGCACACCATCCATCAAACCGGGCAACAATAAACCATGCCAGTGAATAGATGAGTCCTGATTTTTTAATTGATTATTAACGTGAATTACCGCCTCATCGCCTTCTTCAAATTCGAGTGCAGGCGCGGGAAATTGTCCATTGACTGTAATACGTTGAACAGGTTTTCCCGTGATATTGACCGTTTGTTCTGCAATGGTCAGGTGATATTCCTTGACCGCAGCAAATGCAGAACTCGAACACAATGCACAGACTGTTAAAAACAGCGCAGGCTGATAAAATTTAGACATGACTTAATCCTTAAAATAAAACGTAAAAGTGTTTTGAATTCAGGATTAAGCTTTGGGTGGACGTAAAATTTGCTGCCAATGCCCAAGTAAATGTTGAGCTTGATAAGCAGGCAACAGAATATTGACAGATGAAAGTGCTACAGGTTGAATCAGTTCAGGGACTTGCACATTCAACACACTGTTTAAGCTTTGACAATGCAACTGCGCACAGTCCTGACAATTCATCTTTGCAGTAGAAAAATCAGCCGAGCCATAACAATCTGCCGCATTTAAATCGGTATCCGTTGCGGATGTGTGCTGACTGAGATGATGGTTGGCCTTGGCATCATACCCAGATATATGCTGCTTGGTTTCAGGATGCGTTTGTAAAGCTGCGGTATGACAATCTGGCAAAGATGTCATTTCACTCGCTGCGGTTGCAGAATGTCGAATCTCAGACCCTGCTGCCTGATTTGACATCATCCAATCATGTGCAGGTTTTACCGCAGCACTAACAATACCACTCCACCCTATGACAAATGCCATCAGGACAACAAACCACATTTGTTTGTAGGGTTGAGTCAGCACTAAATAAATTCCTGAGTATGAAAGATGCAGACCTGAACTTGCACAAGAATTGAACATTTTTGCCAAGTACAATCCACAATCTACAATGCACTCAATATAATTCAAGCCCCACTTATACACAATATCTTCTGCATTGAAAAACAGAGTGAATCCGTGCGATTTAAAAGCCAACTAAAACAATCAAGTTATATATTAAGCAACTTATTTTTATAATTAACTGAGTAAATACTCAATAAATTCAGTGTATTTAAAATAAACAAAAAGGATTCGACTGAATCCTTTTTATACTTATTTTGTATAAGTCATAAACAATTGATGTACAAATGTTTATAAATTAATCGGCTTATCCATAGTGTTATCAACATAGATATCCATACGGTTATCTACAAAGTTATCCACAGCATAAGCACTTGTGATTGTAGAAATTTATACTTCGACTGCGCCAACTTTTGCCAATTCAGCACGCATTTCATCAATCACCGTTTTATAGTCTGGCTTGCCAAAAATTGCTGAGCCTGCAACAAACATATCTGCGCCCGCTTCTGCAATTTCACGAATATTGGCAGGTCCCACACCACCATCGACTTCTAAACGGATATCACGACCTGAAGCATCAATGATTTGACGTGCCTGACGTAATTTCTCTAAAGTCATTGGAATGAATTTTTGCCCACCAAAACCAGGGTTCACACTCATGAGTAAAATCTGATCAACTTTATCAAGTACATAATCTAAATAATGCAGCGGTGTAGCAGGGTTAAAGACCAAACCCGCTTTTGCCCCACCCGATTTAATCAGTTGCAATGAACGGTCAATATGCTCTGAAGCTTCAGGATGGAACGTGATAATGTCTGCGCCCGCTTCTAGAAAATCACCAATCATGCGGTCTACAGGTTTCACCATTAAATGCACATCAATTGGTGCAGTAATGCCATAGTTTTTCAATGCCTTACATACACCTGCACCGAAGGTTAAATTCGGTACATAGTGATTATCCATCACATCAAAATGCACCACATCGGCACCCGCCTGAAGTACATTTTCCACTTCTTCGCCTAGACGAGCAAAATCTGCAGATAAGATAGACGGCGCAATTAAATAAGGCTTGGACATGGGAGAACCTAGCTAAATATTGGGATTGTGGCGCATTATAGCAAAGACTGCTTGGTGTGGTGGATTCTGTTACGATTGGATCATTCAGTTCGATGATTCAGGTCGATCAGCCAATTTGATAATTCTATCTCCGCAACGCTCTGTTGCAGCACTCCACTGTTCTTTCAGTCTGGCTTTGTTATGGTGAACACCATTACTCATTTGAACAACATGCTGGTTTCAACAGATGATAAACAGTTCTGCCCATATTCAAACAACGCAAGCAAGCCGTATTGCCAAGCGTCTACTCAACCACTGGAAACATAAATTTGACGTTGCAGAAAGCGCAACCCAATACCAAATTATGATGCCAAGTGCCACAATTCTACTTATACCCCAAACACATGAGCTTGTAGTTGAAATTCAGGTAAAAAATACTGAAACAGATTTAAGTTACCTCGAACAAGTTGTGCTTGATCATTTAAGTCGTATGGCACAAACAGAATTGAGCGCGGTTTGGCAACGCCACTAACTGTTTCATGTTAAGGCGCTAAACGCTGCGTTTGTTCAAAATCCTTAACCGCTTGAATACGTTTTTGTGTTGCAGGATGGCTTTGTAAAAAATCCAAAGGGCTTTTGGCGGTGTCTTCACCTGCATCTTCTGCCAAACGCTCCAGAAAATGGGCAAAATGAATGGTTGGAATGCCCTGAGCATGCATCGTATTTAAAGCATAATAATCTGCTTCAGATTCAAAATTACGTGAATAATTTGCCCCCACGAGCGCCACAGGCAAGGTCGAAACTAAATCTGTACCATCTCCTGTAATCGCGAGCAAAATAATACTAAACCCTAAGCTCGATAAAGCCTGTTGCAAGCTGTGTCGTTCTACCAAATGCCCTTGTTCATGTGCCAACACGCCAATGATTTCCTGATCATTCTCCGCCAATTCCACCAATTCATCGGTCAAAATAATGGTGTTATTCGGAATTGCCAGAGCATTCGCGCCTAAGCGATCACCTTGTCGAAACAGCACTTTGGCAGGTGTATCTCCTGCAATAAGCTGTCGATAATCTGTTAGAATTTTCTGCTGACGCGCTGCGGGCAGTTGGCTTGGCGCTGTCATGTCTAAGATATAACGCTCTGCTTCATCACCAATTTGCTTTAAGGTATTCGCAGGTAACTGAAAAGCAACGTATTTGGATGCACTTGGGATGCCCCATTGCACTGTGGCAAATACCATCAACAACACAAAAACCAGACTAAATACAATTAGGCTTGGCGTACGTTCCAATTTCCAAATAGAATGCTGCACCTGTTTATTTCGCAGTTGAAACCATTCAGGCAAGGCTTCGGAAAATTCAATACGTGCATCGTCTTTAAGTTCAATGACAGGTTGAATTTTACCTAGTGCGCCCACCAACATCATGTCTTGATAATGATAGTGTCGTTGTTGCTGTAAATTTTCACCATAACGAATAAGTACCGACTGAGCATCTATAGGAGAGATTTTGGCAGCCCATGGTTTAGACACTACACCATCATAAAACACCACATCCACGATCTGTGCTGCCATCTTCTTCTCCTAGCTTACAGCGATACATCAATATCAAAAATATCACTGAGTTCTTCTGCAAGTGCGCTATGTTCAGCTTGCAGTTGATTGATCATCAAATCTGGATCATTTTTTAAATGTAAACTTAAAGACTCAACCTGATAGCGATATAAACGAATAGCTGCCCATGGGGTCATTAAACCCAAACTCAGGACTTTCACAATCCAATTGGTCACCACAATCCAAGTATAGTGCCACTGCCCACAATCGGTCTGAAATTCACTACGACTGATACTGGTATTGTTCCATGTGGTGATAAAAATTCGCGCCGACATTAGTGGCCAAATTAAAAATATCCCCAACAGATAAACCGCTAAAAATAACCAAACCAACTGCGCAGGATTACGACTCAACTGTCCTGCCAAAGCCAACATTATCCCGACAGCAAGCAAAATGCCAAAGAACAAAAAAATAGGCATATACATTGCGCGCATATATGCTGGCCAGTCTGCTTTTAGTTTAAATTTAAGCTGTCCTGCATATAAATGGTCTAGGCAATAACGCTTATACATCCACACCAACACAGGAAAAAATAAGCCCAAAGTAAACAAATTAATTACGATACATTTTAGAAATACCCAATAGGCTTCTTTGTTACTGCCTGAAAAATAAAAACGGGCATTGCCAAATTTACTATTTCGCGCCTTAAAACGAATGGTTGCTCGAATCAACCACGGCACAGCCAAATATAAAGCCACCACGCCAATGACCATTGCTTTGACTGAATAATTGGAAATCACCGAGATCGCAACATAAATTCCAATAGCAATTAAACGTCCCAATAAAATTTTATGTGGGATGCCCGTGAAATCAAAACGACGTTTGATTAATTCGGTATTGCCATAAAAGTAGCGCAAACGACGTACTTTTGCCCACGGTGCATACAGCCCAAAGGTCACGATCATCAACAAAATATTGACAATCCAAATACCAAAATACTCTGAGGCGCTACCATGAAACTGAAAATGATGAATCCGTCCAAGTAATGGATTCCGTGCGGGTGGCGTTGTCGGTTCCACTGGAAAAAACGGGGAAGATGGCGTTGCTTGTTGTGGTGAATCCCATTCTGAATTGTGCATGTGATGCCTTATTTATTTTATTGTGCGGTCGTTATTTTACCCAGACACTCAAACCCAAATGAGCAATGTTTCCAAATGGTAAAAAAGCAAGTCTTCAACATTCTAATAAAAAGTGAACAACTTGCCTAGAAAAGTTTAAAAATCAATGCGTAAAATTGAGTACTTGGCTTAGTCCGCTTGCAATTGTACCGCATGGAATTGCAAATGCTGATCTATAAAGCTTTGAATGAAATAATAGCCATGATCATAGCCTGCATGTTCCCGCAAACTCAATTTTTGCCCAACCGCATCGCAAGCTTGCTGAAATAATGCAGGATTGAGCTGACTGTAGAATTGATCTTTCAATCCCTGATCAATCAAAATTTCACTGAACAATGCACCTTTGGCCTGCACCAAAGCAGTCGCATCGTGCTGTAACCATACTTGCTGATCTGTACCTAAATAATTCGAAAACGCTTTTTCACCCCACGGGCATTGGCTTGGCGCACAAATCGGAGCAAAAGCAGATACGGACTTAAATTTGTCAGGATATTTAAACGCGAGGGTCAATGCACCATGACCGCCCATACTGTGCCCCATGATGCCAAGGTGCTGTGCCTGAATTGGGAACTGTTGCAGTACCAATTGATAAAGCTCATCGGAGACAAACGTTTCCATTTGATAATGTGTCGCCCACGGTGATTGTGTCGCATTGATATAGAAACCTGCACCCTGTCCAATATCCCAATGGTCGCCTTTCGCAACAGCTTCACCACGTGGTGAAGTATCTGGACTAATCAAAATTAGTCCCAATTGTGCTGCCATGTGCTGCGCATGTGCTTTAATCGCAAAGGTTTCTTCGTTACACGTTAAACCTGCCAAATAAAATACCGCAGGACACGCCTGCCCCGCCAAAGCTTGTTCTGGTAAAAAAATGCCAAACTGAGTTTCAGTCTGTAAAGCATTTGAATGAAAACGATAAATCCGTTGCTCACCCTCAAAACAGCGGTTGTTCTGAATTAACTCCATCACCCTCTCCTCTTTGGCTTATTGAACAGATTGTGCACTCAATTGAATTTCAGCCGATGTTGCAACATTTTTTTGTGGAAACAAACGCTGCTCTAATTGTGGCAACAACAATTCCATATTTTTACCAATTGCCCATTGTGGCTCTGAAGGTTCAAAACCTTGCGCTTGCTCCCATTTCGCCACAGTCACTTTGGCTTCATTAAAAGCATTAGCAAAAGAGTTTTGTTCACGCATAGCCTGATCAAAAAAGGCACGACCAAAATAAGTATAATCAGCTTCGTTTGAACAACCAAACGACTCACGATCTGCTGCCGATGCAGTAATCACCAAGGTATTATCATCTTGCAAGGCGGATACAAAGCCACCTGAATAACAGGCTGAAATGACGATCACACGCCAACGAATACCCGATTTATCCAAAGTATCGCGTAACCATTTCGGATCGACCTGATTTAAGTCAAGTGGTGCATTTTCAATTTCAAAATGATCTTTTAAACCGTGTGAGGTCATATATAAAAACAGCACATCACTTTCACGGTTCATGCGTTGTCCAATACGGCGCAGCGCTAATTCAATACTAGTTTGTGAAGCAATTGGAATTACATTGCGGGTCATTGGGTTATTAATTAACACCATCGAACGCCCAAAAGTACCAAAACGAGTATCAAACTGTTCACGAATCCGTTCTATTTCAGACATAAATACGTCTTGATAACTCGCCCCTGCAACCCCTAAAAAGTACCAATGCGATTGAGCAAATTCCCCATATTGAATACTGTCTAAAGCTTTATTGAGTACACGACTTTGTGCATAAAAAGCTTCTTCGCTTAGACTTGGTGGAACTTCTTCTACCTTCCAAATGGGCTGACTTATCACTGACATTTGCCAAACCACCAAAGTGAATAAGGTCGCTAAAACAATCAGCGCACGTTCCCACCACGGCCAATGCAGCTCACGTGAAAACACCCACACTACTGCCAAACTTTGCCAAACAAACAGCACCATAAAAATGGTAGGTAAATAGTCATATA
This sequence comes from Acinetobacter sp. YH12099, assembly GCF_013419195.1. NCBI lineage: Bacteria > Pseudomonadati > Pseudomonadota > Gammaproteobacteria > Moraxellales > Moraxellaceae > Acinetobacter > Acinetobacter sp. YH12099. The sequence continues at coordinate 21,635 of NZ_VPAP01000022.1, forward strand.
ACACATACGGCAAGACATCCATCATGCCCATGTATTGAATCAAGCTTTGCAATAAAGCAACGTGAGTATCTAATACCAACCACAACAAAGCAGGTACTAACAATAAACGCGGGTTATTGACACGCTGAGAAAGAATGATTCCGACAATTAAAGCAATAAAAGGCCATAAGGCATAACTGACCAAACCCTGTGGGTTAAATTCGCCCACTTCTCCCGCGACCAACCAACTGAATAAGGTATTGGCAAGACCACCTAAAATCCCCCAAAAAATCAGTTGTAAGATAGAAGGACGAATAATTTGCAAAGAGCGTCGCGAACCCAAAAATAACCAAACGCCTGCGGCTTGGTTGCTTTTAAAATCGTGCCAAAAATTAATGGAGGGTTTGAAGTCAATCATAGGATTCTGTTAATCGCAGCTCGCGTTTCCAAACTCCAAGTTTATGCTTGTCGTCGTAATTATCAATTGTCAATTTTAACTATATAACAAATCTTTGCGCATTATAGAAGCATTGAACGCCTTGCCACTGCTTTAGTGGTAGAAATCTACCCGTTGTTCAAATTGCTTGGAAATAAGCATCAAATCGGCAAGCATCACCCTGCCATTGATGTGTAGTTTCCTGCCCCGCCAAAAACACCGCCAAACGTGGACGCTTCACCACAACACGTTTGGCAATTTGCTGTGCCAAACCCAGTAAATGATCACCTAAATCCATTTCGCCATCTTCAGGTAACAGCAAATGTAATAACTGCATTTGTTTTTTGACTTGAGCCTGCTTTTTCTGCGCCTGTTGATGTTGATCTCGCTGCGGAAACATCGGATCTAAATACACCACATCAACAACTTTGCCCTGTGCCGCACAGTTGCGTAAATAATTTGCTGAATCTGTAAAAACCAATTGGATACGAGCAACAACACTTGCTAAAAAAGGATCATCTGCGGCTTGACGTTTAGCATCTTCCAACAAAGTAAAAAGAATCGGATGACGTTCCAACAACGTGACCTGAGCACCCAAATGTGCCATGAGCAAGCTGTCGTGTCCTAATCCTGCCGTAGCATCAATCAGGCTTGGTTTTTCCGACAAATTACAGGCACGGGCAATCATTTCCGATTTTAAAGAGGCACGCTTTAACCGCCCAATTTCAGCTTTCCATTCGGGTTGCATTTTCATGCCATGGGCACATAACCACAGCCCTTCAGCATCGACACACAATGCCAATTCAGGGTTCAAACGCAAAAAACGCGCATTGAGTTTTTCTATTGTTTCAATGCGCGTTTGCACGCCTCTAGACAAAAGCACAGCAGAATAATGCTGTGCTTGAGTGAGCCACTCGGCTTCGGTGTATAAGCGAAGTTCGCTTACCATAGTTTCCAGCCTGTGAATGCGAACAATAAAATGATTAAACCTGAAGCAATACGATACCAAGCAAAAATCATAAAATCACGTTTCGCCACATAAGCCACCAATGCACGGATCAGCAAAAGTGCGGAAACAAAAGAGACGATGATCCCGAAGCTGAGTACGGTCCAATCTTCGGTGGTTTGGAATACATCATAGCTTTGGTACAAGTCGAGTAATCCTGCGCCAATAATGACAGGAATCCCCAAAAAGAAGGAAAACTCGGTTGCTGCTTTACGCGACACACCTAAGAACATCGCACCAATAATGGTTGCACCTGAACGCGAAGTCCCCGGAATCAGCGACAATACCTGAATTAGACCAATCCAAATAGCATCTCGGTAAGTTAGGTCTTCAACCTCATGGGCACGTACTTGTGGTGGATGTTTTTCAATCCACATAATGATAAAGCCGCCAATAATCAAACCAATCGCCACGGCAACATCATTAAAGAGTAATTCTTTTACAGTCTGCCCAAAGGTCAATCCAATCAAAATAATTGGAATAGATGCCATGATCAGACCAAAGCCCAAGCGACGACCTTTTTCTTCGCCTGTAAACATGCCCGTAGCTGCGCCCCATAGACGTGTCCAGTACTCATAAATGACCGCTGCAATTGCCCCCATTTGAATGGCAATCACAAATACATCACTTTTTTCTTTGGTCCAAAAGTCCATCAGCTCTGCAGCGAGAATCAAATGTCCTGTGCTAGAAATGGGTAGAAATTCGGTAATCCCTTCTACAATACCCATAATTGCCGCTTTGAGCAGCAGTAAAAGATCCATAAATAACCCTAATTATGCCTTGCCTTGTTCTGGAATTTTTTTCCAAGCATTGTCACGTAAATAGACAGGCAATGCTTGTTCTGCGCTGACCCATTGCTGTTGCTGTGCACAGACGCGTGCAATAGTAGCAATATCTTGTGCGGTTGCACTTAAGCCTTTGTATTGTATTTGTTCTTGATCAATTAGACCTGCACCAGAACCGACCAATTGAAAGCGTACCGTCTGTGCAGCATCGCTATAATTCAATAATTGTTCCTGATCAACCGCCTGCATGATTCCTTGTGCATCTAGCTCAAAACTGGCGATATACACTTCATTCATGCGTGCATCCAACACAGCCGTAACCGCAGTTAATCCTTCAAGACGATAAGCCGCCTGCGCCAATGCCTGCAAAGTCGATACAGGAATTACAGGCACATCATGCGCCCACGCCAAAGCTTGCGTGACTGCCGCATTAATTCGCACACCGCTAAAAGAACCCGGGCCACGGCTAAAGGCAATTGCAGTCAGATCAGCCGTACTAATTTGAGTTTCAGCAAAGCCTTGCTCAATCATCGGTAAGATGGTTTGCGTTTGTGCTTTTGCTCGCGCATCTAATTGAAAAAAGAGTTCCTGTGTTTCATCTACAATCGAAACGGAACACTGCTCATTGGCAGTTTCCAATGCCAGCAATTTCATGCACAACCTTCAAGGAGTAAATATCAAAAATTGGCGTTATGATACTCCACTCCTGAAATTCACGCGAGGATTTACATGCCTTAGATTGCAATTCCTGAGTATAAAATTCTATGTAATTACAGCTAAAAAATGCGTTTGACTAAACGATGCAAATTCTATTTTAGAGTGTTGCAGGCTCTAGGTTTACAAAATGCTGAAAATGTTCAGCATAGTGCAGCGCACTCATTTTTAAACGTGCTTCTGCAGACTCATCCAAAGTCTTAACCACTTTACCGGGAGAACCCATCACCACAGAATTATCGGGAATCACTTTCCCTTCAGGAATTAAAGCATTGGCACCAATAATACAGTTTTTACCAATCACCGCATGATTCAGCACCACTGCATTAATACCAATCAGGGTGTTATCGCCCACGGTACAACCATGTAACATCGCCTGATGTCCAATAGTCACATAATCACCAATCTGCATTTCAATGCCTGCATCGGTGTGCAAAACAGCATTTTCCTGAACATTGCTAAAATTACCCAATTTGATTTTACTGTTATCGGCACGTACCACAGCCCCAAACCAAATGCTGACTTTTTGCCCCAACTCAACCTGACCAATGACCGTGGCATTATCCGCCACCCAACCATCCCACGGTTGCTGCATTGCTTTCGGGGCATATCCTTTAAATTTATACAACATGGTTCCTTCCTATCTTCACATCAAAATTTTTCTATTTCTTAAATGTTGGTGAATTTAACAAAAACGGCCATTCTTTACGATAATCCAAACCATATTCAAATAAAGACACCAACATCCGCGCTGTTAAGCCCCAAACCACTTCATCTTCAACCTGCATACTCGGAAAATATAATTTTTGTTGTGCAAAGCTCACTTCATACGGCGTTGGTGGCGCTTCCATTAAATGCTGTAAAGAGGCAAAAAAGATCCGATCAATTTCTGAAGGTTGTGGAATTAGTTCTACTTTTGGGGGAATCAGCCCCACCACAGGTTTAACCAACATCCCATTACGGGCTTTTTGCATTGGTAAATCACCAATCAACTGCACTTCAAATGGATTTAATGCGGTTTCTTCCTGTGCTTCACGTAACGCCACCACAATATTACTGGTATCTTGCGGATCGCGTTTGCCACCAGGGAAAGACACCTCACCCGCGTGATTATTGAGTAAGGTAGAACGGCGGGTTAGCAATACCTTTGGATCAGACTCGTCGGTAATGGCAATCAATACCGCTGCATGCGCTTCCATGAACGTTTTAGAAAAGCGCAAACGTTGCTGTAATAGATGCGTGAGCGAATGATCAATCATGCCTTATTATTCTCCTTGTCTAAGTTTTCATCATAGCTGAAATAGACATGCAATTGATAGAGAGGATGCCAAAGTTGAAATTTTCAGTTATTCTGAGGGCTCCCTTTAACAATGACGATCACTATGAACTTTTGTGGAAATTGTGGGCAAAAAACAATAACGAAAATTCCGCTTGGCGATCAGCAATTGCGTCAAGTGTGTAGCGCATGTGGCAGCATTCACTACGTCAATCCAAAAGTCATTTGTGGGGCATTGGTCGTTTGGGAAAATAAAGTATTATTGTGTCGTCGTGCAATTGAACCGCGCTATGGTTTGTGGACTTTACCTGCAGGCTATATGGAAATGTTTGAAACCATGGAGCAAGGTTCTGCCCGTGAAACCCGCGAAGAAGCCGAAGCGGAAATTGAAATCGAACAACTTTATTGCATGTATAACATTCCACGGATTGGGCAAATTTATGTGCTGTTCAAAGCTCAATTGTTGAATGGTCAATTTGGTGCAGGTGAAGAAACCATCGAATCACGCTTGTTTAGTGAAGATGAAATTCCGTGGTCTGAATTGGCTTTCCCAAGTGTAGAACGTACTTTACAACACTACTTTGCAGATCGAAAAAACAACCATTTCACGACCCACTTAGAAACCTTAGGTTCACGTACCGATCATACGGGTTAAAAACCCCACATGATGTTCATTTGAATCAAGCTAAAATCTGAATAATAAATAGCCCACTGAGTAGTGAGCTATTTTCATCTCTATATCATAGGAAATTAATGCTAAATACGCACTTTATCTGGGTTATAACATTCGGCAACATCTAGACTTACAGCTCCACCTTGGGCTTTCACCAAAGCTTTATCTGTATCGGTTGCTAAAGCTGGGTTTTGAGCCACGTAAGTTGCAAGTTGCGCATGATAAATATTGCTCCACTTCACTGTTGAGCCATTGAAATCAGACAATGTAATACGTGTAGAGTTGGCTGCAACTAAATTGCCAATATTGGCACGTGCACCGCCCACCACTTGACCATTTCCACCTTCAACCGCTTCAATTTTGGTATTCAAACCAATGACTGCGCCATCAAGTTTATGAAATATTGGATTGGCCAAAATCATACGCAAAGTAACTGCTTTATTGTCGATATCGGTTGCACCTAACACACCTATACGGTATTGCTGCACACCATTTGTATCAACATATTCAGCACCAGACTGACGAATTGCTGCACACTGACCAGACATATCGGTTTCTGTGGCATTTGGTGCTATATCTGTACGAATATTGCCATCCTCATCTAAAACAACACCTAATTTGATGCTATCTGTAGTCGTTCCGCCATCAAAATTAAAGGTCAAGGTTGCATAAATTGGGAAAATATAGCGACTGCCTAAAGGTACATTTTTCTGAGTTTTAAAAACACGATTATCCAAAAAGTTCACAGAAAAGAATTTATAGGCATCAAAAGATCCTTTGAACTGATCGGTGCCTATGGTTTGTTGCCATTGACCATAATCTGCAGGATTTGCTGTTGTAGATTTTGTCAATAATTTATAAAAACCTTCCGTACCCGCAATTAAATAATCATTAAATACCTTACCTTGGATTATTTTAAAATCATCAGACGCATTTTCATTCACACTAAAATGGAATGGCCCCTGAATACGTTTATTCAATGGGTTAACCCATGTGGTTTGTGCTGATGCCACCATTCGCTCAGGACGAACTTTACGAATCAATTCACCACTCACCGTTAAAATTGGGTTGGTGGTGTTTGCAGACACTGTACCTTTCCATTGCATACCATAACCGAAGGTATATCCAGAACGGTCTGTGATCAGTTGATACTGCCCAATGAGGTGTTTCAAATCTGCGACCGTAGATTTACAGTATGCCAAATTACAGCCATATAAACCTTGTGGCAATTGTGAATCTTCTTTGGCTAAAATTGGATAGTTGGCTTGATAAGATGCCGAGTTATTCATATAAACCAAGGTGTTTAATGCTTGATAAGCATCATCTTGAGACACCTGTGACACATCTACCCATGGGCGTAAAATACTGGCATAAGCCCCTGAACGATAATCCCCAACGTCAACGGACTCAGCAATACTTGCCAATTGTTCTTTTTTAAGGGGCGTAATTGTTAAAGGCTGAATATCACCAGCAATCGTTCCTCCACCCTCAACAGAAAGTGCTTGTAGCAAACGTACAATTGCAGTCGCGACCTGTATTGTTTCGTCGCTACTACTCAAACTCGTTGCTTGGCGTCCTGTTAATCCACGTGCCATATCAAGCACACTTAAACGTGGATAACCCGCACCTGCAGTACTGACCATTCCAATATCAGACAATGACACTGTTCCTAAGTCTATATATTGATTGGTCTTTTCCTGAATAAAGAAGTGGACTTTATCTCCTTCACTACATTTACCTGTTGCCGCATTACTTTTCGGCTCAATCATAGTGATGTAGGTTTTACTGGTATCACTGCTACAGGTAAAATTCAAACCATTCACAGGATAATCCAATGCAAATTCCACACAGTTTTTTGCTGTACTGGCACAACTTCCATTGATATACGGCACAGCATTCGGCTCTGGATTAATATTGGCACTTTCTCCACCACAGCCACTCAATGCCGCCATCAATGCTGTCGTTGCAAAAGGTAAAATATGTCTTGTTTTCATCCTGAATTCTCTTATTGTTGTTAGCGTATCGCAATAAGTTTTAATTGCCCTTGGTTACTGAGCGCGCGATGTTCCATATCCACTGCAGAAGCCAATGGCGTTAATAATACATAGTGGCTATTTTCTGGAAGTTGCAGCATACCTTCTATTACCTCGTGTCGTAAGACATTGCCTGCAGTATCCTGATTTCTAAAACCACCTGCACCTTCAATCACACAGCCTTTTTGATCCAGAAAAACCACAAACGGCCAATAAAAGGTCGGTTGATTTTGCTTCATGGCATAAGAGTTGATTTGAATATTTTGAATATTGCCTTCTAACTTCACCAATTCATAATCAAATTTTTCGGTTAAGGGAGCTCTAGGCCACAAATTTAAATCTTGTTGTGCTTTTAAGGTTTTAGCTTTATTTTTTTTGCTTTCAGCAAAACATTGCTGCCCCAAACCCTCAATTGCTTCAGCTTGATTAACACGATAATAGTCTGCAGCCAAAACAATAGCGTGAGGCTCAGCAACCGATTGCTTTTTAAATAATTTATTGAGAACGGAACGGCTTACACCACGTTCACGTTCGACCACTTGCATACGAGCACCACCGCCATTTTTTGTGTCAATTATGCCTTCTGGCATACTATAAAAGCGTTTTTTTCCTTCTAAATTAAACTCCTGATCTTCCAAATACTCACTTTTAACATACTGTTCTCCCGCCATCTCCATAAAACCCGTTTGTTGGGCAGATGCATGCGATGCTTGATCTGGTGTTTTTTTAGAAACAGACACTGTGGATGGATCAATCGCAAATTGCTGAGGAAGCTGTTGTAAACCCTCTAGCACAGATTGTTTGACCGCGATTTTGTTGATCGCTGCTTCTTTTGCCAATCCTGTTTGATGAACAGATTCCGCACTGGAAATATCTTGCTGCACTGCATTTGGCTCAGTGTGTGATGCACGCAATGATGAGTTCTCTTTGCTTTGACTAGCCTGATTTTGTGACATAGCGGATTGTTCTGAGATATTCGGCTTAGACAAATTCAGTTGCTTGCTCGCCTGAACAGAAATATTTTTAGATACCTGAACGGATGTTTGAGCAGTTATCTGCTGTACTTGATGCACCTTGTCTTGCTTAAACTGGTCTTGTTGTTGGTTTTCTTGTAGTTGCTTTTGTTGGACTTGCTTTTGCTGTTGTGCGGTTTCCAACGCCTGTATCGTTTGCTTTTTTTCTGCAGCATTACGCTGCACCACAATTGGACGACCATCTGGTCCAATAATGGTGTAAAACTGATTCGCGTAACACACCGATCCCATACTGAAAATCAGTGTGAGTATCGACTTTGAAAATAAAGTCCGTTTTATTTTCCGTACTGAACTTACCATCGTGTTCTATAACTCAATCCAAGAATTGTAATTTTTGTATCCGTTTTCACATTCAAACCCGCATAAGGGTTTAACAGCAGGTTATTCACACCTTCCTTATTGGCTAAGCTACTGGTATTGGCTGGAATTTTATCCTTACTTTGTAAAAAGCCGATGGATAAATCAAGGTCTGTATCTGCATCAAAACGATATCCCACACCCAGACCGAATAAACGTGCATTATTAATTGGTACCATGGTGTTACGCTTATTGTCAGGAATCGCACTACCACGTGGTTCATAACCCGCACGCAGTTTTAAACGGTCTGTGGCTGAATATTCGATGCCAACACCCCAGTTCCACGGTGACTTAAACTCTAATGGCAAAGCTAAACTGTCATCAGACACATGCTCCGAAAGCAATTTTGCAATTTTTAATGCCGAGATTTGACGGTCAAACTCGAATTTGAATTTATCCCATGCTTTATAGTCAGTCCAGCCCACATCAAAATTGACTTGTAAATCAGGCATGACTTTATATTTTATCCCCGCTTGAAAGTGCGCAGGATATTCAAAATCCATAGAAACCAAACCAGACTCACTGGCTGGAATATAACTTGGGAAACCTAAAATTGCCGCTAAAATCTGCCCTGTTGGTGAAGACATCAAACCATTAATTAACTCACGCGGTGCTTTCGAGTTATCAATATGATATTTGCCCTTCAAGCGCATTTTAGCTGCACTCTGATACACCATACCAAAGCTAAAATCTTCTGTCGGTTCCCACAAAATACCCAAGTTATAACTCGGGCTTAAACTTTGCTCAACCGCCAATTGCATTTGCCCAAAACGCGAAAATGGATTCATGCCTTCTTCGGCATTACAAATCCCGAGCAACAAAATATCGGTGATGATATTGGCGTTTTCTTTAAATGGCGTACAGACCACTTCATCCACCATACGTAACATCCCGATCAGTTCATTCGGGAAGCGTAAATCGGTATTCATGGCGATGGCTTGGTAAGACATCCCTATTGACGCACCGACTGACAATTCATCATTGACTTGATAGGCGATAGATGGAGAAAGATAAGTAATACGCTCTAAGGCAACCTGTTGTCCCATAAAGTTACCAGGGTTACCATTTTCGGCACCAAAGCCCGCAATCAACGGCGCATATAATGCGGTGGCAAAGGTCACTTTGGAACCTGGTGGATTATAGGCAATACCGTTGGTTGGCGCTGCCAGTGGCATGCCTTTACCCAAATCGACAAATTTTTTCAGAATCGGGACATACAGCGTTGGATATTCTACATCGGCTTGTACTGTACCTTTAAAATCGGTACAAAAATCGGCCAAAATTTCTGGCCCATCGTTACACACCACAGGGTCATCAGAATAACCAAATACGTCATAACCTGCTGGAACAGAAAGCTCACGCTGTACATCAAAATGTGCCAATACCCCTTGCACATCTGTTTGCAAACCTTCAATTTTGGTCAGTGCAGCAGGGTTAAAGTGAATCGCACTAATACCAGGAGGATCTGCAGTGACCGCATTCCCCATAGTCAAAGAACGAATATCGACAGATAAGTTTTGTCCAAGCTGCGCAAAAGCAGCCCCTGAACAGCCCGACAGTATAATTGCAGTCACTAACGGGCGAAGTCGTATCATTTTCATGCGACTAGCCTCTTAGCGAATTTTTTTACCGAAACCGAGAATATCCAGTGGGAATGACAAACCAAGTGATACGTCTGGCGCGTCTTCGGTCAGACCGATTCCTACCGTACCATTCACAATGGTTTCAGGCGAAACGCGCACGCCTAATGAAATAGCTAAAGTCGCACTGGTTTGGTCTGCAGGCGAATAGCTTTCACCTCCTTCATAAAAAAACTCAGAACCAGTATTGAAGCTCTGCTGATAAGACATGGTCATCGACACATCGTAGTTAAACGAATATGCAAAACCAAAAGCAAAACCACCACTAATCCCTGGCTCAAATTCTTCAATTATACGTCTACCGCGAATTTGATTGAGACCGCTTTCTTTAAAACCATAGTTGGCTGAAGCAGAAGCAAACAATACAACAGGGTCAATATATTTACGCGTACTTGCACCGATGCCTGCAGAGTAGTAACCCTTACCTGTTGATAAATCTTTAACAGGATTAATCTCGTAAGGACTATCCCCCGTTTTGGTCGATAAATTTGCGAATAAAATTAAAGGTAAACGCCCCGCTTTTAATGGGAATGGCTCCCAACGTGCACCTAAAGAAATATCCCCCAAGCCTGCTGCCGTGGCATCTTTTAACAAGTCTGACTTTGCAACCAATGGTACAGAAGCAGATAAAGTTAAATTGTCACGCAAACCATATTGTGCGGTGAAGGTGTTAGTTAATGCGTGGGACGCATTTTCTTGCACACGAAGCTGATACAACTGACCTTGAGCCATTTCAAGGTCGAGCTGCGTATCACGATGATAGGTATAATCAATATCATAATAAGATGAAATATCACCTTTTTTCATGAGCGAGTATTGCCGCTCATTCGAGGTAAATACTTCTTCTAAATTCGCCTCTTTGGTTGCATCGCCCTCTTGCTGTTGCAAAGCAGATGATGCTGCTTGTGCACCATTTGCAGCGACAACCGCACTATTTGTTTCAGCACTTGTATCTGCAGTTGATGCTGCTGTATCTGATACTTCTGCCTGTTCAGTTGTGGTTTCATATTCCCCTAATTGCGGCTCCTCTGCGGCATAAGCCACCCCAAATACCATTTGAATACTGAGTGCCAATAAGGTTTTATTCATCCATTTACGATCCATGATTTACCCCTTCCATTTTTATTTTTGTATTTCGTGAACAACTAATTACTTGTTTTTATAGTAGAGTCTTAAAAAACGATGCTCGTACTGTCCATAATTATCAGAATCTTTATTTACATTACGTTCCAGACGTATTGTCGATGCTTTATCGGCTATTTTTTCCATCGCAAATTGTGGATATTGAATATCAACAAAGGCATAACGATTCACTGTTGCGTCTTCCACATGACGCAAGTCTTTTTCTTGTAATGCCAACATAGTTTGACGATTTTGCGGTGCGACATTAATTAGAAATAAGGTGTTATTCTCCCAAACTTCTTTAAAGCGTTCTTCATCGAAACTGATATTGCCTAATGCAGGGTCTGCCACATAGACACGTCCATTTTTATATGCCTTATACACCACAAAATGTTTAAAACCTGCATAGGAAATCGGCACAATTGCAGGCTGTCCTTGTTTAACTAAATCCGAAAACTCCCCGCGATATCCACCACTTTCCATGCCCAAAGCTGCGACAAAGCGCTTCATATCCAATAGCGAAAAACTACGACGTTCAATAATTCGGTCGTATTCTCCATAACGCAGCAAGCCACTCATGGTTTGTTGCTCGTTTAATTGTGTTCCTACATAACCATTCAGCAAGGTTGTTAAAGCTGCAGAACCACAACTGTAGTCATAGGCTTGGCGCACAATTCCGCGAAATTGATCTTCTAAAGCAGGTTTAATTTGCACAGGCTCTCTGTGCATACGGGTAAAGGAATTATTTCTAGAATCCAAAGTTTCTGTGTAACGCACAGTTTCAGGATGCTGTTCCTTTAAATCAAAGGCTTGTGTGGCAGCGTAATAGATCAATGCCGAGCCCAAAGCGATCTCTAACATATATTTTTACTTTTTAGTTCTCGGCAATACCTGCCTAATATTTTTATTTTAGAGTTTTCACTCTACTTCCTTGTATTTAGAAAGATACTCGTTTTATAGAAAAAAAAAAGAGCTTTCTTTATTTTTTTGCGAACTCATCAGTTTATTTGTAAAAAAAAGCGCGTGAATTCACGCGCTTTTTCAGTTTTTAAATTAGTGACCAGAAATGGTGATTTTTGCACCTTGTGTATAACCAGCAGGTTGCAATGTATTACCACCGTAATAAGTTTGTAAGCCTTGAACTTCCATATCACCAATAGAAGCAGCAGTCTTACTGCCTAAACGGATACCTTGTACATAATTATCTTTTGCACCACCATGGCTAATGATTTGAATATAGCCATTGTTTGCACCTTCCTTACCTATCACACTAATATCTTGCTTTAAGGTTAAGTCCGTAGAATTAGCATCTGCAAACTTAATGCTTTCAATAAAGATTTGACCTGCTGCACGATTACCTTTAGTACCATCACCAGTACCTTGCTTAGTTGAGTTGTCCAAAATACCTAAGTTTGCGATTTCTAAACCACCCACCATTTTGGTATTTAATTTAATCATTGCACCTTGTGGCGCTGCACCCAATTGAATATTGGCATCCATTTTACCTGTTTTTAACGTTAAGCCAGATAAAATTGCATTATAGTTGTTATCATCATTACCACGACGAATGCTCGTAGCACCAGCTACTGGCTTAGCATTCGATGCAGAGACACCAATTTCACCAATATTAATTTCAAGCCCAGCTACTTGAGCAGCTACATTAATAAATGCACCACCATTAGCAGTCTCACCAGCATCTGTATCAATGACTAAATCTGCTAAATTATGAGAAGCCAATAAATATTTTGTTGGATTTGTCACATCAGACATATTGGCTTCAATAACCACACCGTGATTCGCTGTTTTTCCTTCGCCATTGCCCTTAATTACGATAGCACCTGCCTTTGAAGTACCACCGAAACCTAAGTCTCCAGCAGCACCTTTTGCAGCCAAACCATCATTATCATGGATTAAAAGTTTTTCGATTTCGATTTTAGAAATACCAATCCCGATGCTTAAACCATCTTGACCAGTAGTTGCGCTTAATGCAGTATCGTCCATTGCCTGCATTGCCATTGCATTTGTCGTTAACGCGATTGATGATACCAAAGCAAGTTTAGTAAATTTTTTCATCTTGTTACTCTCCCGAGAGTATTATTTTTTTGGTTTTACCACTCAGTGCCAGTGATTGTGTTTTTATTTGATGAGGACAACACTGACACACATTCCTTGAGTAGTCGGTTTGCACATACAAAGGTATATCTGAGTTATTTTTTGTTCAACTGCTGTTGGTCGCAATCCACATCTTACCGACAAACGGTTATTTGCTTTTTATCTGCTGCAATCATGTAAAATAGCCTTTTAAAATCTCTCAGCTGTTTACGCTTTATGTCCTATCCTACTCATTTTAAAAAATTATTCTGTGAACCTGAATATGAGGCTGCAAGAATTTTGCAAGCTTTGGCAGCACTTTCACATTGTATTTATTTGCAAAATAATGGAAAGGCACGTATTGCTTTTTTAGCTGAACGCTATTGTGTGCAGCAAAACCATCAACATTTTTACTTTCAAAAAACGGTATTGGATCAATATGAATTAAGTCCAACTCAATTAGATTTAACAGCTCATCTAGGCACTTCAAATGATACAAACACTGCCCCATTTTGCAGTGTAATGGGTTTTATTTCGTATGATGCTGCAGCACAGCAACACATCAATATGCAGTCTCGTCCCCAGCCAAGTATTTTTTTAGGTCAATTTAAAAGCTATTTACAGCAAGAAACTGATGGCTGGTATTTTTATAGTTCAGACGATGCTGCTACTCAAATCTTTGATTTTATTTTAAATTTATATACTCAATCAACCATAATTGAACAGTTCCAATTAAGCCAAAAGTGTCAAGCACGCTGGAATTTCACAGATTACCAACGCGCCTTTCAACATGTTCAAGACTATATAGTGGCAGGAGATTGTTATCAAATTAATCTTACGCAAGAGTTTAGCGCTGAGGCTCAAGGTCAACTTTTAGAGACTGCAGCTCAGTTTTGGCAACTGACCAATGCACCTTATGCAGGTTATTTACGTATTGGTGATTTTGAAATTTTAAGTTGTTCGCCCGAACTCTTTATCGATTTTGAGGAAAATCGAAAAATTACCACAAAACCCATTAAGGGCACGATGCCACGTTATGGCGATCCTGAATTAGACCGACAATCGAAACAACAATTAAGTGAATCTAAAAAAGATCAGGCTGAAAATGTGATGATTGTGGATTTATTACGTAATGATTTAAGTGTTTATGCCGAAACTGGCAGCGTCAAAACGCCAAAGTTATTCAATATTGAGTCTTTTAACCAAGTGCATCACATGGTCAGTGAAGTGACCGCAACACTAAAAGCCGAGATGAATCCTTTTGATGTGTTGATGTCTGCCTTGCCAGGTGGGTCAATTACAGGCGCACCGAAAATTCGTGCCATGCAAATTATAGATGAACTCGAAGGTGCAGCACGTGGCGCCTATTGCGGCTCTATGGGTTATTTTGATGCCGATGGAACGGGTTCTTGGAATATCCTGATCCGTTCTATTCAGAAATATCAGCAAGATGTTTCATTATGGGCTGGTGGTGGCGTCACGATTGCATCTGTTTGTGAAGCAGAATATCAAGAATGTTTTGACAAAGTTTCAGCGATGTTGGACTTATTGAACCGCTGGTACAAACCTGCGCAATAGCATGTCGCAAAAACAAAAAAAGCGAGTGAATTCAATGCTTCACTCGCCTCTACGATATTTTAACAATTAAGCCAAAATATCGTATTTTAAAGTATCTACTAAGCGTTGATTTTGATCATCTGTACCAATAGTAATGCGCAAATATTGATTGATGCGTGGTTTATTAAAATAACGCACAATAATACCGCGTTCACGTAATGCTGCAGCTAATTCACCCGCATCCTGTTGAGGATGTGATGCAAAAATAAAGTTGGCGTGTGATGGCAATATCTTAAAGCCCAAGCTCGTTAAATCCGTCACCAATTTCTCACGGCTTGCAATAACTTTTTGGCATTGTGCTTCAAAATACGCCTGATCTTGAAAAGATGCCACCGCTGCTGCAATCGCAAAACGATCCATTGGATAGGAGTTAAAACTATTTTTCACGGCTTCCAGTGCGGCAATTAAATGCGGTTGCGCAATCGCAAAACCAACACGTAAACCTGCCAAAGAACGTGATTTAGATGTGGTTTGACACACCACAAGATTATCGTACTTTTCTACCAATTTTACTGCAGACTCTGCACCAAAATCGACATAAGCCTCATCAATCACCACCACTGAATTTGGATTGGCCTGTAAAATTTCTTCAATCGCACTTAAACCCAAAGCAATACTGGTCGGTGCATTCGGATTGGCGATGATGATGCCGCCATTGGCTTGCTTATAATCATCAACCACAATTTCAAAATCATCATTTAAAGGCAAAATTTTAGTTTTTACCCCAAAAAATTGACTATATACAGGGTAAAAACTATAGCTGATATCTGGATACAGTAACGGCTGTTCCTGAACAAAAAAAGCCTTAAAAATATGTGCAAGGACTTCATCTGAACCATTGCCAACAAAGACATTTCCAACAGCTACATTTTGCTGTTTCGCAATGGCTTGCTTAAGCTCAGACGCATCTGGATCTGGATATAAACGCAGTGCATCTGCCGAGTTTTCTAAAACCTTTTGCACCGCTTCCACCACTTTAGGCGAAGGTGGATACGGGTTTTCATTGGTATTCAATTTTAATAAATTTTGAATTTTTGGCTGCTCACCCGGTACATAAGGCTCTAGCTCACGTACTTCAGGGCTCCAAAAACGCATTTGTTCTGCTGTGATATTCATTTTGTATTCTCTTTAAACCCTCTCCTAACCTCTCCCAAAGGGAGAGGAATTTTCATTACTAAAGACACAAAATTTGTGTGGTTTAAATTCCCCTCTCTTTATTAGGAGAGGGTCAGGGAGAGGTTGTAATGCTATTTATGATTGATAACGATAACGTGCTGATCGTGCATGCGCATCCAGATTTTCCTGCTTCGCTAAAATATCAGCGGTTTTCGCCAAACTTTTCACGCCCTCAGCTGAACACATAATCAGACTTGAGCGTTTTTGGAAATCGTAAACACCCAATGGCGATGAAAAACGTGCCGTACCCGACGTTGGTAATACGTGGTTTGGCCCTGCACAATAATCACCAATAGCTTCTGGTGTATAGCGCCCCATAAAGATCGCACCCGCATGACGAATTTCTTCTGCCATCACTTGTGGATCATCCATACACAACTCCAAGTGTTCGGGCGCAACTTGGTTGATCAATTCAATCGCCTCTTGACGATCTTTGACTAAGATCAATGCACCACGATTTGCAATAGAAGTGCGGGCAATTTCAGCTTTAGGCAAATTCGCCAAGTGCTGTTCAATCGCTTGTTCAACCTGATTCAGCAATTGCGCATCTGGTGTAATAAAAATAGATTGTGCAACCGTGTCGTGCTCGGCTTGGGAAAGTAAATCCATCGCCAACCATTCAGGATTATTTTCACCTTCGGCATAAACCAAAATTTCGGATGGCCCTGCAATCATATCAATGCCGACCTGACCAAACACAGCACGTTTTGCAGCCGCCACAAAGCGGTTACCCGGCCCCGTAATTTTATCTACCGATGGGATGGTTTCTGTACCATAAGCCAATGCAGCAACAGCTTGCGCTCCGCCAATGGTAAATACACGAGTCACCCCTGCTAAATATGCAGCCGCCAAAACCAATGGATTGAGTTCACCATTCGGTGCAGGTACCACCATAATAATTTCAGGTACACCAGCAACATGCGCAGGCACGGCATTCATGAGCACAGAAGATGGATAAGATGCCAAGCCACCCGGTACATAAATACCAACGCGATCTAATGGCGTGACTTTTTGCCCAAGTGTATTGCCCAAAGCATCAACATAAGTCCAGCCATCCTGCTTTTGCGCTTGGTGAAATTCACGAATACGTGCAGCAGCCAATTCCAAAGCTTCACGAACTTCGTTATCTAAAGCATCAAATGCGGCTTTCAGTTGTTCTTGACTTAACTCAAGTTCTGAAAATTGATGCGCTGGATGTCGATCGAACTGTTGAGTGAGTTTAAGAACCTGAGCATCACCATGCTGACGCACATCAGCAATAATTTGATCTACAGTTTTTAAAAGTTCAGGATCACTGACAGTTTCAAAAGCCAACAAGTCTGCAAAGGCTTGTTTAAAGCTTTGATCTTGAGTCGATAAACGTCGCATCAATTTACCCACAAGGTTTGATAGAAAAGTTTAGTTTACCTTGTTTCTAGGGCTTTGTGGGAATCTATACATGGCGAAAGCAGTATGTTTTGATGGAAATTCACGTTCGAAATCATTCAAGAACAGAATCATGCACGAACATAAAAAAACCGCCATTGAATGACGGTTTTTTGAGAAGGCAGGATGATGGATACAAAGTTAAGCAGATTGTTTTGCCAACTCTCGTTCTGCCACAGCTTTTTCAAGTTGTGCCAAAATTGGATTGAGCAAATCTTGCTTGCGCTTAAAACTGGCTTTATTGACAATTAAACGTGAAGATACTTTACAGATTTCTTCTAGCGGCTCTAAACCGTTGGCACGTAAAGTATTACCTGTATCAACCACATCGACAATGTAATCACCCAAACCGACCAATGGTGCTAATTCCATTGAGCCATAGAGTTTAATGACATCAACCTGCTCACCTAAGCTGGCATAATATTGACGGGTCAAATTCACATATTTAGTGGCAATTTTTAAACGACCTTTGGGACGCTGCATACCAACTTTGCCCGCAGTCATTAATTTACAATTGGCAATTTTCAGATCCAGCGGCTCATATACATTTTGAGCGCCATGCTCCATCAGCACGTCTTTACCCGCAACCCCAATATCTGCCGCACCATTTTCAACATAAGTTGGTACATCAGAGGCACGTAAAATTAAAATACGCACTTGTTTATGTGTGGTTGGGAAAATCAACTTACGTGATTTATCTGGATCTTCCAGTAAATTAATTCCCGCAGTTTCTAATAAAGGCAAAGTTTCTTTTAAAATTCGCCCCTTACTTAATGCCAAAGTTAAACCATGATCAAAATTGCCCATGACGTCAAAATTTGGATCATCGTTTCTCATGTCATTCATCAATTTACTCGCTTAATTTGGGCGCCTAAACCTTGTAACTTTTGTTCTACATTTTCATAACCGCGATCAATATGATAAATACGGTCAATCAATGTTTCGCCTTCTGCCGCCAATGCTGCTAACACCAACGAGAATGAGGCACGTAAATCAGTTGCCATAACAGGTGCAGCAGAAAGTTTTTCTACGCCTGTCACCACCGCATCATTGCCTTCTACCTGAATATTGGCACCCATACGTGACAACTCAGGGACATGCATAAAACGGTTTTCAAAAATAGTTTCCGAAATGGTAGCAAAACCGCGTCCAATCGCATTCACCGCCATTAACTGTGCTTGCATGTCTGTTGGAAATTCAGGATGTGGTAAAGTTCTGAAACTCACGGCTTTAGGGCGCTTGCCCATCATGTCCAGTTCAATCCAGTCATCGCCACGTGTGACTTCCGCACCCATTTCTTCAAACTTATCTAACACAGATTCTAGCAAGGCAGGATCGGTATGTGTGGTTCTGATTTTACCGCCCGTAATTGCAGCTGCAGCCAAATAAGAACCTGTTTCGATACGGTCAGCAACTACTGAATACTCACAACCATGCAAGTGTTCAACACCTGTAACCACTAAAGTATCGGTGTCTAAACCTTCAATTTTAGCGCCCATTTTGATGAGCATTTGCGCAAGGTCGGTAATTTCAGGTTCACGTGCAGCATTACGAATAGTGGTAACACCATCTGCCAATACCGCAGCCATGAGAATGTTTTCTGTACCGCCAACAGTGACCATATCAAAGACCACTTCGCCACCTTTAAGGCGACCATTGACTTTGGCATTTACATAGCCATTTTCAACTTCAATTTCTGCGCCTAACGCTTCGAGTGCTTTAAGATGTTGATCGACAGGACGTGAGCCTATTGCACACCCCCCTGGCAAAGATACTTTTGCACTACCATAGCGCGCAACCAATGGGCCAAGCACCAAAATAGAGGCACGCATGGTTTTTACCAATTCATAAGGTGCAAATTGGTTGTCCAACGTTGAGGTATCTGCAATGACTGTATCGCCTTCATAAGACATTTTAATGCCCAAGCCTGCGATCAACTTCACCAAGGTATTTACATCTTTTAAATTTGGAACATTTTTCAATGTAATTGGCGTTTCTGCAAGAATCATTGCAGCAAGAAGTGGCAAGGCTGCATTTTTTGCACCAGAAATACGCACTTCACCTTCGAGCTTATTACCGCCCTGAATTAAAAATTTATCCATTAAATTATTAAGCTCCAAATAAGCTTGCTTTACGCCATTCTTCTTGTGTCATTGCACGAATTGTAACCGCATGAACTTCACCGCTGGCAATATAGCTATTCAATGGTGCATACACTGCTTGTTGACGAGCAACAGGACGCTTACCTTCAAACTGATTATCTACAATACGAAGATCAAACTTGCCGCCTTGCCCACTTACAGCAACTTCAGCCTCTGGAAAAGCAGCTTTTAAAATTTCAGTGAGCTGTTCACTATTCATCACAAAGACCTCTTATAGGACCAACGGTGTAAAAACCTGTCATTTTACTATAAATAGAAAAAATAATTCATTAATCCTATACATTATCGCAATAAAAAAAGAGGTTTATCCAAAACCTCTTTTTAAATCACATTTTAACTAGATGGCTAAAGGCTGATAATCCAACTGCATCTTCCGATGTTTCTCTAACTGACGTTTTAATTTTTCTGTCATCATCTTAATTGAAGTATACATATCATCTGCACTAGCCTGCGCAAAAAGCTCCGTTCCAGGTAAACGAATAATTGCTTCTGCAATATGATTGGCGCTGCCTTTTTTAGAATGTTTATCGATTTGATGATCTTTACTTAATTTCACCTGCATACTATTGACCTGATCCAGATGTTTGGTCATTTGTGCAAATTTAAGTCGAATATTTTCTTCAATTGCAGGGGTGATAGCTAAGTGATGTCCACGAATTGTTATTTGCATAATTCTATCCCTCACCTTCATTAGGATTAGGAAGGCATAGTTCACATGATTGATTGCCAAATAACAGATCACTGTAGCGGTCACTTTAAATCATGTCTAACTATTCCTTCAAAAAAAATTCATTATTTGGTCATAATGAATCCTTAGAATAGACCAATTTTAAAAATTAGATCAAGACTTTTCGTTCAGAAGATGACGGAATATTTAATGACTCACGATATTTCGCAACTGTTCGGCGTGCTACATCAATTCCCTCTTCCTTAAGAAGGTTTGCAATTGTGTTGTCTGACAAAGGTTTACGTGGATTTTCCTCTGCAATTAATTTTTTTATCTTGGCGCGAATCGCAGTTGAGGATGCTTCTCCACCTGAACTTGTTCCAACATGACTTGAAAAGAAATATTTCAATTCAAATAAACCACGTGGAGTTAACATATATTTATTAGTGGTCACCCGTGAAACTGTAGATTCATGCAACTCCACCTCATCGGCAACATCACGCAAAATCAACGGTTTCATTCCTTCAGCACCAATTTCTAAAAATTCACGTTGATGTTGCACAATGCAGGTTGCGACTTTTAATAAAGTTTTATGACGCTCATCGACACTTTTAATAAAGTTTTTTGCATCCAACATTTGATTGCGCAAATATTGATTGTCTTCGCTTTGATCTGCGCGTTTAATCATATTGGCATAAAATGAATTGATTCTAAGCTTCGGTACAACATCAGGATTCAGCTGCACCTGCCAATGGTCCTGCTTTTTACTGACCACTACATCTGGAATTTGATAATCTGACTCCTGATCTTCAAATGCTGTACCAGGATGCGCTTTCAAGGTTTTTAATAAAGCCACTGCATGCTGTAGCTGATCTGCGCTTAAACCCGTTTGCTTAATTAACTTGGCTAAATCATTCGAAATTAATAACTCATAATGCTGCAAGAGTTGCAGTGCTTCCTGCCGATAAGGCACATCTGTAGCCAAACTTTCAAGCTGAATAGATAAACATTCCGCCAAATTACGCGAACCAATACCAATCGGCTCTAAACGCTGAATATGTTTCAAAACCACCAAAACTTCATCGTCTTCAACTTCATCTTCGTATTCCATGGAGATCAATAAATGTTGCACAGATGTAGTGATTTCAGATATTTCACAATCCAAGAAACCATTGTCATCCAAAGCATCAACAATACAATAGGCAATGAGCTGCTCGACTTGAGAAAAATGCAACAGATTGATTTGTTGCATCATGTGCTCTTTTAAACCTAAATGTCCCTGACGATTATCCTCGCGCTCTTCATATTCCGCTGCTCCCAAACTCGTGGGTAAATGAGTGTACACATCATCCCAGTCTGTATCGACAGGCAAGTCATTCGGTAGATGATCTGCATTTAATTCTTTAGTCAAATCCTTTTGATCATGCTCTTGCTCTTCTAAGGTGGATAAACTTTCGACACTACTTTGTTCTTCGACTTTTTCTAATAAGGGATTACTGTCCAACTGAATTTGAACTTCTTGTTCAAGTTCCAAGCTCGAAAGTTGAAGCAAACGAATGGCTTGTTGTAACTGCGGTGTCAGTGACAAGGAGTTTGCAACTTTTAATCCAACCGATAACTTCATTTTCACCCACTCTTTTAAATTTATGTTTTTCAACAACTTAATATATAAGTTTTTGATAAGCAATTTCTATGCCGTTTTATTAGGTATAGCACAGATTTATCAAAAGACATAAAGATTTTAATCAGAAGTTCTATTCAATTTATTATTGTTTTTCTAACTTTATTTTCTCTCTTGCATAAAAAAACACCCCCAACATTTGTTGAGGGTGTTTGAATAATGAGCTGGCGATGACTTACTCTCACATGGGTAACCCCACACTACCATCAGCGCGAAGAGGTTTCACTTCTGAGTTCGGGAAGGGATCAGGTGGTTCACTCTTGCTATG
>NZ_VPAP01000023.1:0-42609 GCF_013419195.1 Acinetobacter sp. YH12099
CAGCTTGCTTCAAGATACTCATGATCAAGCTGTCTGAATACTTAGATGTTTTCATAGAAAATCTCCTTAAATCAAGGTTATTCGATTTTCTACTTTTAAACTCAATTATTTTTAGGGAGGATTACCGTATGAAGAGGGTATGAATAACACTGAGTATCTAAGCGTATTCACTCAGTCTCCTCCTCACACTTCTTACACTCCAGCATCACCCCCAACTTTTCCTTGCGCCCTTGCTCTGTGATTACCCACGGGCGGTTTTGCCACGGTGGATTATGCCGCACATGCTGCCCATGACCGCAGGCCAAATCTGCGACCCAATCATTTTCTTCATCTAAATGAAAACCAATAATCGCTTGTTGCATCGCATACTCCTAAGTGCATGATGATCGTGGATAAAGCGTTACGAAAATTGCAGCAAAACCAAAGCCAAACTCCGCTATACTTTTGCTTATTCAATTCTTCAAAAGAGCACCGAAATATGCGCGTACTTGTTGTGATGGATCCCATCGAAAGTGTCAATTTGAAAAAAGACTCAACCATGGCGATGTTATGGGCGGCAAGCCGTCGTGGGCATACCTTGGGCTATGCATTACAGCAAGACTTATATATTGATCAGGGCAAGGCATTTGGTCTGATTGCATCGCTCAAAGTCTTTGAAGATTATAACCATTATTACGAATTGGGCGAAAAACGCAAAGAATCCTTAGCTGATTATGATGTCATTCTCATGCGTAAAGACCCGCCTTTTGACATGAATTTCGTTTATACCACATATATTTTAGAGCAAGCTGAACGCGAAGGCGCATGGATCATCAACAAGCCGCAAAGCCTGCGTGACTGTAATGAAAAGCTGTTTGCGACTCAATTCCCAGAACTACAAGTTCCGACATTGGTCACTTCACAACAAAGCCTGATTCGTGAATTTATTCAGCAACATGGTGATGTGATCGTTAAACCGCTCGATGGCATGGGCGGCATGGGAATTTTCCGTTTGTACCAAGATGGGGTCAATATTGGCTCAACCATTGAAATTCTGACCAACAACGGCACTCAGCCAATCATGGCGCAGCGCTATATTCCAGAAATTGTAGATGGTGATAAACGCATCCTCATGATCAATGGCGAACCTGTGCCTTATTGCTTGGCGCGTATCCCACAAAATGGCGAAGTGCGCGGCAATTTAGCTGCAGGTGGTTTAGGTGAAGCACGTCCATTGACTGAAAATGACAAGGCCATTGCAGCCAAAGTCGGGCCATACTTACGCGAAAAAGGCCTGGTTTTTGTCGGACTAGATGTGATTGGCAACTATGTCACTGAAATTAACGTGACCAGTCCAACTTGTATTCGTGAAATTGACGCACAGTTTGGCACATCTATAGCCGATGATTTATTTGACGTACTCGAAGCAGGTCGTCCCAACTAAGTTTGGGCTTTATGCTCACTGTATCAATACAAAAGCCGTTTTCTATTTGAAAGCGGCCTTGTTTTTAGAGACGTGGATACAAAAAACAACTTAAACACTTTGCAAAATAGATCAATCAAAGCAGGTAAAATTGAATAAAACTTAACATTTTCCGTAGATTAATAATAAAACTAGTTTAAACTTGAAAATCTGTAGAAAAAAACAATCAAGCACTTGGTGAAAAAAAGTAAATAACCTTTAAAGCCCATGCGTTTGTGATTACAATTGATAGCTTATACAAGATTTTTATTTGCCTTATTTTGAGTTGAAGAATTAAACCGTGACTGACGCACAGCAACAACAGCCTAAACATGTCATGATGATGGCCGCAGGTACAGGTGGACATGTTTTTCCCGCTTTGGCCGTCGCAAAACAATTACAGCAACAAGGGATTCAAGTGTCATGGTTGGCGACCCCAACGGGCATGGAAAATCGTCTGCTTAAAAATCATAATATCCCAATTTACCAAATTAATATTCAAGGTGTACGTGGCAACGGTTTGATCCGTAAACTGGCTGCACCATTTAAAATTTTAGGCGCAACGCTCAGTGCTGTGCGTTACATGAAGCAATTAAAAGTTGATGCTGTTGCAGGTTTTGGTGGTTATGTGGCAGGGCCGGGTGGCTTGGCAGCACGTGCTTTGGGTATTCCTGTGCTGATTCACGAACAAAATGCAGTTGCGGGTTTTACCAACACTCAATTGTCACGTGTGGCAAAAACCGTGTGTCAGGCTTTCCCAAATACCTTTCCAAACAGTAACAAAATTGTCACCACAGGCAACCCTGTTCGTGAAGAAATCACTGCGACCTTAAGCCCTGCATGGCGCTATCAGGAACGTGAAAAAGCAGGCTTGCCAATTCGTATTTTAATTGTGGGTGGTTCACTAGGTGCACAAGCCTTAAATGAATGTGTACCTGAAACGTTAAAGCAACTAAATGTCGCTTTAGATGTTTATCATCAATGTGGGCAAAACCATGCCGAAGCGACGCAGGCACGTTATGCACACAAGCCTGACCATTTACAGGTTGAGGTACAGCCTTTTATTGAAGATATGGCCAAAGCCTATAGTGATGCCGATTTAATTATTTGTCGTGCGGGCGCACTCACGGTAACCGAGGTCGCGACTGCAGGTGTTGCAGCAGTATTTGTACCATTGCCTAGTGCGGTGGATGATCACCAAACTGCCAATGCCAAGTTTTTAGCCGATCTTGGTGCAGCAAAAATCTGTCCGCAAGCCAGCATGACACCTGAAAGTTTAACAACATTATTAACCCCGTTAATGAATCGTCAATTGTTGTCTGAAATGGCGGTCAAAGCCCGTCAGCAGGCGCAGCCTGATGCAACTCAACACGTGGTTCGTCTTATTCAAGCATTGTTCGAGTAAAATATGTCTCCATCTACACCCGCTGATCAAGCGAAAAAATTAATCAAAGTGCCTGAAATGCGCCGTATCAAACACATTCATTTTGTGGGTATTGGTGGCGCGGGGATGTGTGGTATTGCCGAAGTCTTGAAAAACCAAGGCTATAAAGTGTCGGGTTCAGACATCAAAGCTTCAAAAACCACAGCGCAATTAGAAGAAAACGGCATCAAGGTTTATATTGGGCATGCGGCAGAGAATATTAAAGGCGCCAATGTGTTGGTGGTGTCTACTGCAATTGACCCAGAAAACCCAGAAATTAAAACAGCAATTGACACCCGTATTCCTGTGGTGCGTCGTGCTGAAATGCTGGGCGAGTTGATGCGTTACCGTCATGGTATTGCAGTCGCGGGTACACATGGTAAAACCACCACTACCAGTTTAATCACCTGTATGTTGGCCGAAGAAAACATGGATCCAACTTACGTGATTGGTGGTTTGCTAAACCGTACTGGGGTCAATGCAGCATTGGGTGCTAGCCGTTATATCGTGGCAGAAGCCGATGAATCTGATGCATCGTTCTTATTCCTAGAGCCAATGGCGGCTGTGGTGACCAATATTGATGCCGACCACATGGACACCTATGGTGGTAGTTTCGATACCTTAAAAGATACCTTTATTCAATTTTTGCACAAACTGCCATTCTACGGTTTGGCTGTGGTGTGTGGTGATGATGCCAATATTCGTGAAATCATGCCGCGTATCGGGCGCCCTGTATTGACCTATGGTTTTAATGAAGACAACGATATTCGTGCCGTTGATGTTGATCAAGACGGTATGCGCACACACTTTACTGTACTGCGTAAAGACCGCGAACCGTTACGCGTGACGGTGAATCAACCGGGGCTGCATAACGTATTGAATGCCTTGGCTGCAATTGGAATTGCCACCGATGAAGGCGTTTCTGATGGTGCAATTTGCCGTGCTTTAGAAGGCTTTAGCGGTGTCGGTCGTCGTTTCCAAGTACAAGGTGAGTTTGCGGTAGCAGACGGCAATGTGAAATTGGTAGATGACTACGGACATCACCCGAAAGAAGTGGAAGCCACCATTAAAGCTGCGCGTCAAAGTCATCCTGATCGCCGTTTGGTGATGTTGTTCCAGCCACACCGTTTTAGTCGCACCCGTGACTGTTTTGATGACTTTGTGGAAGTGTTGTCACAAGTCGATCAATTGTTATTGCTCGATGTTTATCCTGCGGGTGAAAAACCAATTGTTGGCGCAGATAGCCGTACTTTGGCACGCAGTATTCGTTTGCGTGGTCAGGTTGAGCCAATTTTGGTCGATCCAAATGACGGCAACCTACCGAATATTGTGAAACAAGTGTTACAGGCCAATGACTTGTTATTGACCCAAGGTGCAGGTAATGTGGGGGCGATTTCAATCGAGCTTGCACAAAACCATTTATATTTAAAATAATCACAACCTGTGATGTTTGAATTTGATCGACCAGTTTAAAGTTTAAGGATATAAACGTGTCAAATGCTTCAAAGTTCGGCAAAGTTGCCGTGTTATTGGGTGGAAAATCTGCTGAGCGTGAGGTTTCTCTAGACAGCGGTCAAGCAGTACTCGAAGCACTGCTACGTTCTGGGGTCAATGCAGAAGCATTTGATCCACAAACACGTAGCGTGACCGAATTGGTCAATTATGATCGTGCCTTTATTGTGTTACACGGGCGCGGTGGTGAAGATGGTCAAATTCAAGGTGTTTTGGAATGGTTGAATATTCCATACACGGGTACGGGCGTGCAAGGTTCAGCCATTGGCATGGACAAAGTGAAGACCAAGCAAATTTGGCAAGGTTCTGACTTGCCAACTGCGCCATATCGTATTGTTAGCAAAGATTCCAATATTGAAGACGTGGTTGCCGAATTGGGTTTACCACTCATCATCAAGCCTGTACATGAAGGTTCAAGTATTGGCATGAGCAAAGTCGAAAAAGTAGAAGACTTTGCCGATGCTGTAGCGAAAGCAACTGCACATGACGCTATTGTTATGGCTGAAAAATGGATTACAGGACGTGAATTTACCATCGTGCTGTTAAATGGTCAGGCTTTACCGATTATTCGTTTAGAACCACCGAAAGATGTGGCGTTCTATGATTATGAAGCCAAATATCAACGTAATGATGTGCAATACGGTATTCCGTGTGGTTTAAGCACTGCCGAAGAGCAACAGTTACAAGCTTTGGCATTACGTGCCTTCCAAGCCGTGGGTGCAAGTGGCTGGGGTCGTATTGATGCCATGCAAGATGAGAACGGCAATTTCTGGCTATTGGAAGTGAATACCGTGCCGGGAATGACCAGCCACTCTTTAGTTCCGAAAGCGGCAAATGCAGTCGGCTATAGTTTTGATGAGCTGTGTGTGGCAATTTTGGCACAAACCCTTACAGGTGAAGCACACTAAATATGGCTCAACTTCCTGCATCCTTGCGCCGTAAACGGGCAGCGATTACCTCGATTCATGACAAACCGCCAACAGCCAAAGAAAAGCTGATTCATTTTGGCGGTTGGGTAATGCTGTGCGTTGCGGTGCTCGTGTTGGCAGTGGGTGCGTACGGGCTATACAAAGTCATGACCGATGCACAAATTGCCAAGCTAGATGTAGTGGGTACACGTTCAGATGCGGAACACCGCCAAGTGATGACGCATGTGAACCCTGTAATGACCAAGAACTATTTCACCTCTGACCTAGAGCAAATCCGCGATACCGCTTTGGAGTTGTCTTGGGTAGATCGAGTGGTGGTTTCACGTGCGTGGCCGAATGCTATTCGTGTGCGGGTTATGCCGCGTCATCCAATTGCACGTTGGGGGACAGGTCGTTTGCTCAGTGACAGCGGTGAAGTCTTTACCGAGGTCACGCCACAAAATAATCAACATTTACCGTTATTACACGGGCCAACGCATCAATCTAAAATGATGATGCGTCGTTATAATGAAATTAACCAATTATTCTTACCCGTCAACGATCGTTTAAAAGAACTATATTTAACAGAACGTATGACGTGGTTTATGCAGTTTGATTCAGGTCTACGTGTTATTGTAGATAAAGATCAAACCATGAGTAAGCTGCAGCGCTTGGGGCATCTTGCACAAAGTGATTTGAAACCTGTATGGTCTAAAATATCCGCCATCGATTTGCGTTATCGCAATGGTTTAGCCATTCAATGGAAAAACTCAATTCCGCCAAAAATTGCAAATGGTCACTTTGTTGTAACGATTGATGACACAAGCATTGCAGAGGGAATAAGAGCAAAGCCATAATATTGGGCTTTAAAAAAATAGAGGCATTAAGCCATAAATTAAACATACTGGTAATGGTAGTGAATAAATGAGTGAAGCTGTTCCCTCGGTTGTTGCGATTGACATTGGGACGCACAAAGTTTCAGTTTTGATTGCTAAGGTCCATGCGCCAGACAATATCCAAGTCATTGGTATGGCCACCGCACGTAATCGAGGCATGAGTAAAGGAAAAATTGTCAGTCTCGATAAAGTGATTACTGCAATTAAAAATGCCGTGCAAGAAGCAGAAGATATGGCGGAATGCCGTGTGCATTCGGCATGGATTTCTATTCCTAGTGCAGAACTAAAAAGCTTTTATGCTTCAGGTCGCACACCTATTGAAAGTAGTGATCACACCATTACCACCAGTGAAGTGGTACGCGCATTGGACTTGGCCAAAGCCAGTCACCTCACCTCAGACCATTATTTGGTGAGCGCAGTACCACTCGGTTTCGATTTAGATGATTCGGGTGAATGGGTACAAAACCCAATTCGTATGTCAGCACATAGCATGACGGGGCATTATCAATTGATGATGTTGCCTATTAGCACCATGCAGAATTTAGACCGTGCTTTAAAAGGTGCCAATATTGGTGTCGAAAAAATGGTGGTGTCAAATTTAGCCACTGCAGAAGCCAGTCTGCTTAAAGATGAAAAAGAATACGGTGTGTGTCTGGTAGATATTGGCGCAGGTACGACCAGTATTGCAGTTTATTTAGATGGACGTTTGGCCTTGGCACACACTTTGCAGCGTGGTGGTGAGCATGTCACCCGCGATATTGCAGCGGTGTTACAAACCACAACTGAAGAAGCTGAACGGATTAAGCTATTGTATGGCTGTGTAGATATGAAAGTGGTCAAACCTGATCACATGATTCAGATTCAGGGCATTGATGGGCCGCAAACCATTAGCCGTATTGAACTGGCGGAAATCATTATTGCGCGTTATGAAGAAATTTTTGCACAAATTCGTCAGGAACTCGAAAAGAGCGGTGCCATTCATGGTTTATATCATGGTGTGGTTTTGGCGGGCGATGCCTCACAAATTGAAGGCATGATCAGCTTGGTACGTCGTATGTTGGGTGTTTCGGCACACTTGGGGAATCATCCTTCACAAGTTTATGCCGATGAACCGCATCAGGCCGCCTTACGCCGTTCACAATATGCAACAGCTTCAGGCTTATTGCTTTATAGTCAAAACTATACTCAAGACACGATTGTAGAACATGAAGACCCTGAAACCTTATCGGTTTGGGGGCGTGTCGGACGGGCATGGTCTGGCTTGAACGAAAAGTTAAAATCTATTTTTTAGTTGAGTTTTTTGGGAATATTGTTAGGAAGTTGTACGGATCATCACTGGTACTTGACAAGCCAGAAGTTGAACAGCATTCTTAAAAATAATTTTTATGAAGATCAAGGCAGTATACGGGCTTAAGTGACTGCCAATAACGTATTAGGAAATCTAAAGGTCATGGCCTCATTTGAATTTATAGATGATCAAACCGATAGCAACGGTCAAGCCCGTTTCACTGTGTTTGGTGTGGGTGGTGCAGGTGGTAACGCTGTGCAGCACATGCTTGAGTCGGATATTCAGGGTGTAAAATTTGTTTGTGCCAATACGGACAAACAAGCATTGGATCGCATGAATTCGCAATTCAAAATCCAGCTAGGTGAGCAAAGCACACGTGGTTTAGGCGCGGGCGGTGATCCTCAAGTGGGTCAAACTGCAGCGGAAGAAAGCCGCGAGCTGATCTGTCAGCAACTTGAAGGCACAGACATGGTGTTTGTGACTGCAGGGATGGGCGGTGGTACAGGTACAGGTGCTGCGCCAGTTGTGGCTGAAATTGCCAAAGAAATGGGCATTTTGACTGTTGGTGTGGTGACTACGCCATTTAACTTTGAGGGTAAGCGTCGCTTACTTTCTGCGGAAAAAGGGATTGCGGCATTAGAACAGCATGTAGACTCTTTAATCATTATTCCAAACCAGCGTTTAATGAAAGTTTACCGCGACATTTCAATGAAAGATGCGTATAAAAAAGCCGATGACGTTTTGTTGAACGGTGTACGCAGTATTTTTGATTTGGTGGTACGTCCAGGTCACATCAACCTAGACTTTGCTGACTTGAAAACTGCGATGAGTACGCGCGGTTATGCGATGATGGGTGTTGGTTCAGGTCGTGGTGAAAACCGTGCGCGTCAAGCGGCTGAACAAGCGATTCGTAGCCCATTGCTCGATAGCGTAACCATTGCCAATGCCAAAGGCTTGTTGATTAACGTAACGGGTGGTGATGATGTGACCTTCGGTGAAATCGAAGAGATCATGGACGTGATTCATCAACTTTCAGATACCGAACAAACCCAAGTATTCTACGGTACGGTATTTGATCCTGAAGCGCGTGACGAAATTAGCGTGACTGTTATTGCTACTGGTTTAGCGCGTAACACAGGCGATACACCAGAGCCTGCAAAACGCACCGTGACACAAACCACTTCTGCAGCACCAACAGCGGCAGTAGAAGAAGATGATGTGCCTGCAATTCAGCGTCAGCAGGCAGAAACTGCGCCTGCAATTAGTGCGACAACAACATCAGGCTCTGCGCGTCCAACGCCAATGAGTATTCAAGACTATTTGAAAAATCAGCAGCGTAAATAAGCCAAGATCCTCAATTTCATTGTGTGATCGGGAAAAGGCAGTTTTAAACTGCCTTTTTTGTTTTTTATCAATGGCTAAATATGCTAACGTATAGCGGTTTTAAAATTTAGATGAATTGAGAACATGCTGAAACAACGTACCCTACAACGTGTCGTCAAGGCGAGCGGTATTGGTCTGCACAGTGGTCAAAAAGTATTGATCAACTTTGTGCCGCATCATGCCGATGGGGGAATTGTGTTTCGTCGTATCGATTTAAATCCGCCTGTCGATATTCCAGCCGATGCCATGCTGATTCAAGAAGCATTTATGTGCTCGAATTTGGTTCAGGATAATGCCAAAGTTGGCACTATTGAGCATGTTATGAGTGCAATTGCAGGGTTGGGCATTGATAACTTGATTATTGAAGTGTCTGCCTCTGAAGTGCCCATTATGGACGGCAGTGCAGGGCCTTTTATTTATTTGTTGATGCAGGGTGGTTTAAAAGAACAGGATGCTGCGAAAAAGTTCATCAAAATTTTAAAACCTGTAGAAGCTTTAATTGACGATAAACGTGCGGTGTTCAGTCCGCATGAAGGTTTTCAGCTCAATTTCACCATCGACTTTGATCATCCTGCCTTTAAAAAAGAATATCAGTCTGCCACCATCGATTTTTCTACAGAAACCTTTGTCTATGAAGTCAGTGGCGCACGTACTTTTGGCTTTATGAAAGATTTGGACTATTTAAAAGCCAATAATTTGGCTTTGGGTGCGAGTTTAGATAATGCCATTGGGGTAGATGATACAGGCGTGGTCAATGAAGAAGGTTTGCGCTTCTCGGACGAGTTTGTACGGCATAAAATTTTAGATGCTGTGGGGGATTTGTACTTGCTTGGACATCAAATTATTGCCAAGTTTGATGGTTATAAATCAGGACATGCCTTAAATAATCAGTTATTACGCAATGTTCAGAGCGATCCAAGCAGTTATGAAATTGTAACATTTGATGACATAAATTCTTGCCCGATCACTTTTGTGCATGTGACATAAGTCATTGTCTTTTCTTACTACGTTATAATGTAACAACAATAATATGTGAATTTCATCACAAATTTGAGCACGAGTTTTTGGTGTTTTCTGCAAACAATTATTTTTTATTGCTTGCCAAACGTAACAAAGCTTGGCTAAGCTTAGGGTCGCTCACAAAGTCAGCAGCACCTCGTAACATATCTTGAGTTTCTGGACTAAGTGTTCTTAAAGGCTTTTCGCTTTTTGGGGGCGTTTGAGATTCAACTCTTAAACGAACTTGAATTTTTTGTATGTCTTTCAGTTCATGCAGTTGTGACAGTTGAGTAATGTATTGCTTTTGCAAATAAGCAAGTTGACTGACCATCGCTTGATTCGTTCCAGTAATGGTTAAGACACCTTGTTGATAACAAACCACCTGCCATTGCTCTGGTTGCGGCAGTAAAGGTTGAATAAGTTTGCCAAGTTTCTGCCATGCAGCAACTTGGGTTGAGAGAAACGTTAGGTTTCCTGTTTTTATGTGTTTTCTTGTTTGTTGAAAGAGATTCACAGGTTCGGACATACATCATTCCTTCATGTTTATGCCCTAATCTTATGCGCTCCTTTCAGTAGATATCAAGGAAGAGATCACAAGGAACTTCAAGTAAGAACAGTTAAGAGGTTTTTTTATGCATTCGCGCCGTATTTTATTAGCGTTTTCACTGGCAGCTTCGGCAGCATCTGTCGCATTTGCTGATTTAGTTGAGTTAGATTCTCAAAATTCATCGACTGATCGTATTGAGCAATTAACCCGCACCTTGTCACAAGGTTCTTATACAGAAACACAAGACATTGATGTTCCTGCACAAACGCAGATGACCGTTAAGCTTCGTGAAAAGACTACAGAATTAAACAATGCGTCTTTAGCAAAAAAATACGGTACCAATACCAGCACCCGTTTTGCTTCTTCAAATCCTTATGCTTGGTTAGTGTCACATCCATTACCAAATGCACGTATTAGCTCGAACTATGGCGGTCGTGTCATGAGTGGTCGTGCTGAAAACCATTCAGGCTTAGACCTTGCTGCACCAAGCGGTACTCCAATTTATGCGACTGGCCCAGGTATTGTGACCAAGTCAGGCTGGGGCACAGGTTATGGTCAATATGTAGAAATTAACCATGGCAATGGTTATATCACGCGCTATGCACACGCTTCACGCTTAATCGCACGTGTAGGTGACCGCGTTGAAGCAGGTGAACATATTGCCAACGTAGGTTGTACAGGTCGTTGTACAGGTCCTCACTTACATTATGAAGTAGTGAAAGATGGTCAACGTAAGAACCCTTCTACCTATTTAGCAATGTTGCCGTAATGTTTTGGCTAGAAATTCATGCTCTAGCCACACTCACTGTAAACTACACGCGAACTACAAATTAAAACATGAAATTAAAGCGGCAAAGGACGCTTTTCTTTATACTCACGTTTTAGCTTTTAGCGAAATCTAGTGAGACATTTCAGACATCAACTTATCACCTAAAAAAATAATAACACGCAGTATCTGCTTTATTGTATAAAAAACCGCCTAAATTGGCGGTTTTTTGTTACTTGCTGTAAGAAAGTGTCAATCACTATTTATTTTCTAAATAGTATGCAGGATACGCATTTAAGATTAGCCATATCTACTAAAGTCTAAATTATGATACATATAAAGCATACGATTAGGCTTAGGAATAGTGAATTATGGCGTTTTACGGTGATACGGACTCACAAGAAACCCAAGAATGGCAAGACGCCTTTGATGCTGTGTTACAACATATGGGTACTGAACGGGCAGCATTTTTACTCGAAAAACTGTACCAACGTGCAATTGCAAAGCATGTACCCATTCAGCGATTAAATACTCCTTACCTCAATACCATTTCAGTGGAAGAACAACCTGCCATGCCAGGCGATCAGGATATGGAGCGTCGTATTCGCGCCCTGATTCGCTGGAATGCGTTGGCAATGGTATTGCGTGCCAATAAAACAGGTGATGATTTAGGTGGTCACCTTGCAAGTTTCGCATCTTCAGCCACATTATATGATGTTGGTTTTAACCATTTCTTCCGTGCCAATAGTGATCATTTTGGCGGTGATATGATCTACTACCAAGGTCACTGTGCACCCGGTATTTATGCCCGTTCATTTTTAGAAGGGCGTTTAACCGAAGATCAATTGAATAATTTCCGCCGTGAAGTGGGCGGTAACGGTTTACCTAGCTATCCACATCCTTATTTAATGCCTGACTATTGGCAGTTCCCAACGGTATCGATGGGTCTGGGTCCAATCATGTCAATTTATCAGGCACATATTCAAAAATATTTAATGAACCGCGGTTTAATTAAAGAAGAAGACCGTAAAGTCTGGGCATATCTAGGCGATGGTGAAATGGATGAGCCAGAAAGTTTGGGTGCAATTTCACTGGCAGGTCGTGAAAAGCTAGATAACCTGATTTGGGTGGTGAACTGTAACTTACAGCGTTTAGATGGCCCTGTACGCGGTAACGGTAAAATCATTCAAGAACTTGAGTCGTTATTCCGTGGCGCAGGTTGGCGCGTGATTAAAGTGGTCTGGGGGCGTCATTGGGATGCTTTATTGGACAAAGACGACACAGGTGCATTAAGAGCCATCATGGAAGAAGCGGTGGATGGCGATTATCAGCGCTTGCAAGTGAAAGGCGGTGCATACGCCCGTGAGAAATTCTTTGGTAAATATCCTGAAGCCAAAGAATTAGTCAAAGATTTAAGCGATGAAGATATTGATAATCTGAACCGTGGCGGTCACGACCCGTACAAAGTATTTGCGGCGTATGCAGAAGCGACCAAAGCTAAAGGTCAGCCAACGGTCATTTTAGCCAAAACCGTCAAAGGTTATGGTTTGTCTGATGAAATTGAAGCGGTGAACAAAACCCACCAAATCAAAAAAATGCAGTTGGATTCTTTAAAATATGTACGTGACCGCTTCAACTTGCCATTTAGCGATGAGCAACTTGAAGAAGTGCCGTTCTATCGTCCAAGTGAAAATTCGCCTGAATTGAAATATATGAAAGCGCGTCGCGAAGCGTTGGGTGGTTATTTGCCTGCGCGTCGTAAAGACAGCGAAGCTTTACAAATTCCTGAATTATCAGTTTTCGATTCAGTCTTGGCAGGTTCAGGTGGCAAAGAACAATCGACCACTATGGTGATGGTGCGTTTGATTTCTGCCCTGCTCAAAGAAAAAGCCATTAAAGACCGTGTGGTACCCATTGTACCCGATGAAGCACGTACTTTCGGTTTAGAAGGCATGTTCCGTCAACTGGGTATTTATGCCGCACATGGGCAAAAATACACCCCTGAAGACCAAGAACAATTGATGCATTATCGTGAAGCCAAAGACGGTCACATGCTGCAAGAAGGCATTAACGAAGCAGGTGCAATGAGTGCTTGGGCAGCTTTGGGTACCAGTTATTCGACCAATAACTTACCAATGATCCCAATGTATATGTATTACTCCATGTTTGGTTTCCAACGTATTGGGGATATTGCATGGGCGGCAGGTGATGCACAGGCGCAAGGTTTCTTGTTGGGTGCCACTGCAGGACGTACCACACTCAATGGTGAAGGCTTGCAACACCAAGATGGTCACTCGCATATTTTAGCCAATACCATTCCAAACTGTGTGTCTTATGACCCATGTTTTGGTTATGAGCTTGCCGTGATTGTGCATGATGGTTTGCAGCGCATGTATGTCAATCAGGAGCGCGTGTTCTATTACCTCACTGTAATGAATGAAAACTACGAGCATCCTGAAATGCCACAAGGTGTGGCAGAAGGCATTAAGCGCGGTATGTATTTGCTGCAGGAAGATGAAAAAGCCACGGTTCAATTGCTGGGTTCAGGCGTGATTTTGCGTGAAGTCATCAAAGCGGCGAAAATCTTGCGTGAAGAGTATCAAATCCACTCGAATGTCTACAGTGTGACCAGTTTTAATGAATTGGCGCGTGATGGTATGGCGTGTGAAGAATACAACCGTTTGCATCCATTGGCTGAAGAAAGCAAAGAGCCGTGGATCTCACAACAGTTACGTGGCAAAGATGGCATTGTCGTGTCTGCTACCGATCACATGCGCGCCTATAGCGAGCAAATTCGCGGTTACTTGCCAGACAATCGTCCATTTGTTGCCTTAGGTACCGATGGTTATGGTCGTTCCGATACCCGCGGTAACTTGCGTAGCTACTTTGGGGTCGATGCAGCACATATTGTGGTAGCCACCTTGAAAAAACTGGCTGATGAAGGCGAAGTCGATGCGCGTTTGGTCAAAGATGCAATCTCGACATTTGAGTTAGATACAGATCGTCCTGTCGCGTGGGCACCGCAAGCGGTTCCTGAAGTACAAGCGGTTGCTGACTACAAAGAGGAGCACTGATCATGCAAATTCAAACGCCTGATATTGGTGTCGATAAAGCCACTGTTGCAGATATTCTTGTTAAAGTTGGCGACACGATTGCAGTTGATGACAGCATTGTCCTGTTGGAATCAGACAAAGCTTCTGTTGAAGTACCCAGCACCGCTGCAGGGGTAGTGAAAAGTATTTTGGTACAACAAGGCGATGAAGTGACTGAAGGTGCGGTGCTGATTGAGCTAGAAACAGAAGCTCAAACCGCAGTTGCTACAGAAGTTGCTGCACCGCAAGCCGAAGTGGACGCGGCACCGAAGCAAGATGCTGAACCAGTGGTCGCTGCAGCACCAAGCTCAGCGACATCAAACACTGCGCAAGAAGTAGATGTACAAGTACCTGACATTGGCGTGGAAAAAGCCGTTGTTGGGGAAATTTTAGTACAAGTGGGCGATGCGATTGATGTGGATCAAAGCATTATTGTGGTGGAGTCGGACAAAGCTACAGTAGAAGTGCCAAGTACGGTGTCGGGTACAGTTACCGCTATCCAAATCAATACGGGTGATACCGTAAAAGAAGGTGTGGTGATTCTGAAAGTGAAAACCGCCGCTGCTGCAGTCACACAGGTGGAAACACCTCAAGTGGCATCAGCAGAAGCGGCTGCTGCAACAGCGAGCGCAGCAACTGCATCTGCACCACAAACAACAGCATCAGCACCACAAACAACAGCATCAGCACAGGTTGAAGTCGCAGTGCCTGATTTAGGGGTCGATAAAGCCACAGTGGCAGAAATTTTGGTACAAGTGGGCGATACGGTTGCTGCTGACCAAAGTTTGATTGTGGTGGAATCAGACAAGGCTACGGTAGAAGTGCCAAGTACTACTGCAGGCGTGATTCAAGCGATTCATGTAGAATTAGGACAAAGTGTTGCGCAGGGCAATGCATTAGTGACGATAGTAACTGCAAGCGCAGCTGCACCAACAGCAGTTGCAGCAGCTCAAGTTGCCTCTGCACCAAGTACATCGCCAGCAGTCAGTGCTGCATCTACAGCACAAAGCACGACAGTTGCAGCAAGCGCGCATACGAATGTAGACAAATTGAGTAAGGCGCAACATGAAGCCAATGCAAAAGTGTATGCAGGCCCTGCTGTGCGTAAACTGGCACGTGAGTTGGGTGTTGTTTTAGCAGATGTAAACGCCACTGGCCCACATGCGCGTGTACTCAAAGAAGACTTGAAGGCTTATGTCAAAGCGCGTCTTACTGCGCCGCAGACTGTTCCTGTCGCTGCTACAACACAGCAAGTTACAGGTTTGCCAAAGCTACCTGACTTTAGTGCATTTGGTGGTGTGGAAGAAAAAGATTTGACGCGCTTACAACAAGTGTCAATTCCGCAATTGTCCCTGAACAATTACATCCCACAAGTCACGCAATTTGATTTGGCCGATATTACCGAGCTAGAAGCGTGGCGCGGTGAATTGAAAGCCAACTTCAAAAAAGAAGGTGTCAGCCTGACCATTTTGGCGTTCATTGCCAAAGCAGTAGCGCATTTGCTGAAAGATGAGCCATATTTCGCTGCGCATCTGGCAGACGATCAAAAGTCTGTGCTGCTGCGTAAAGAAATCCACATGGGCATTGCGGTGGCAACCCCCGATGGTTTAACCGTGCCTGTACTACGTAATCCAGATCAGAAATCGATTAAACAAATTGCGATTGAACTGGGTGAGTTGAGTCAAAAAGCGCGTGATAAAAAGTTGTCGCCTAAAGATTTACAAGGTGCAAACTTTACCATCACCAGTTTAGGTTCGATTGGCGGTACGGCATTTACGCCGTTGGTGAACTGGCCGCAGGTTGCGATTTTGGGTATTTCACCAGCGACCATGCAGCCTGTCTGGAATGGTGAAGGCTTTGATCCGCGCTTGATGTTGCCATTGTCATTGTCGTATGACCATCGGGTAATTAATGGCGCAGATGCAGCACGTTTTACCCATAAACTGACCCAGTTGTTGGCAGATATTCGTAGCTTGCTGCTCTAAACTCAGAAAAGCTTTATAAAACCCTGCTGCGGCAGGGTTTTTTGTCACTGCCGTTATTCGGCTAAATTTGCTTAACCGCAGTATTCCGTTTAGAATAGCTGTACTTCATTGGGGAGTAGCCGCTTTTTACTAATTTCTGTTTCAACTGAATGCAGTAAAAAGGTGATGGTCAACATATTTGTTCCACAGAACATGGTCATCATAGCAAAGAACCAAGTCTGCTTTTTCAAGCTTTCTTTTGTTGGCAAGACCTTTGATTTATCACTCTGCAGATTTTGGCTAGCAGGAGGGATAGGTCATTGGTATGTGTGCTAGCCAGAGAAAAACATCATGTATGAATTCCTCATCTCGACTGCCATTGTCGCCTTAGCCGAAATGGGTGATAAAACCCAACTATTGGCTTTATTACTCGCGGCACGTTTTCGTAAACCTGCTCCAATCTTGGTTGCTATTTTACTGGCAACACTCATTAACCACGGACTTTCTGCAGTTTTAGGGCAGTGGATTACCACGGTACTTAGCCCAGAAATTTTATTGTGGATTTTGTCTTTAGGTTTTATTGGCATGGCGATTTGGATGCTTATTCCAGACCAGCTAGATGATGAAACTGAAAGCATCAACAAGTGGCAAAAATACGGTGTATTTGGCGCGACCTTTGTATTGTTCTTTTTGGCAGAAATTGGCGATAAAACTCAAATTGCCACAGTGGCTTTAGCCGCACGTTATGACAGCGTGTTTTGGGTCATGCTTGGAACCACTTTGGGGATGATGCTGGCCAATGCACCTGCGGTATTTATTGGCAATAAATTAGCGACCCGATTGCCAATTGCTTTAATTCATAAAATTGGTGCACTGATTTTCCTAATTATTGGTGTGTCGACTTTGGCGCAACATTATTTATTCTAAATTATTCATTAAAATGCATAAATCTTGAGCAAACTGCTCGGGATTTATTTATGTGAATGGTACTGCAATTCACTGATATTTCAGATAATCTGAGCCATTTTATTTATTGTAACTTTCCATAAATAGCTATATGTTATTCAATGATAGAAAATCTATTTTTAAAATGAAAAAATTGGGGATTGGTTATGGCATTTGACCGTACAACATCGCAGGTCTTATTTGATAATGGGACACATAAATGTATTAGTTTTACCAGTTTGGTCAAAGGTGAAGGTGTTCAGGCCAACCAATTTCTGATCATTGATAATAACCGTGCCGCAGTGCTAGACCCGGGTGGCGACCTGACCTATGTACCACTGACCATGGAATTAAACAAATATACCCGTTTGACCAATCTTGACTATGTCATGGCATCGCACCAAGACCCAGACATCATCACTTCAATGCCACGTTGGTTGGTCTATACCGAAGCAAAAATCGTAGCATCAAAATTGTGGGCGCGTTTCTTGCCGCACTTAAGCTCATCTTTTATGAGTGATCGTATGAAAGGCAACTGGCTAGATCGTTTGGTGGAACTGCCAGATGAAGGTCAGGCAATTCCTTTGGGCGAGTCTAAAATTATTGCTGTGCCTGCGCACTTCTTGCACTCTGTTGGTAATTTCCAGTTTTATGATCCTATCGCCAAAATTTTATTTTCTGGTGATATGGGTGCGTCAATGGTGGAAGATGCTTCAATTCCATTGACTGATTTTGCTGCGCATATTCCTGCGATGAAAGGCTTCCATCAGCGCTATATGTGTTCCAATAAAGTGATTCGCCTCTGGGTGAATATGGTACGCACCATGGACGTTGAAATGATTGTGCCGCAACACGGTACGCCATTTGTGGGCAAAGAACAGGTGAATCAATTCTTAGACTGGATTGAAACACTGGAATGTGGCGTCGATTTGATGGACGAACACGTTTTTAGCTGCCCTGAATAAGCGACAAAAAAAGCTGAAAAAACTGTAAAAAAAACTTGAGTGCAAAAACAACTTTTTTTAAGATTTTCGCCCAAAAACGATTTTTTTGATGACGAGAACTTAACGAATGTTGTCTCAAGTACCTACAGCAGATGCCTGCTTAAGCTGCGGCGCGTGTTGCGCTTATTTCCGTGTTTCATTTTATTGGGCTGAAGGCATGAATATGCCTGAGCACTACACGGAACCAGTAACAGCAGTCTATTCATGCATGTGTGGTACCAATCAGAGTCAGCCGCGTTGTGTCGCTTTAGAAGGTGAAGTTGGACAGCAAGTGAGCTGCGGGATTTATGAATTACGCAGCAGCTCTTGTAAAGAAGTGCAAATTGCCGATGATCAATGCAATAAAGCACGTCGTGCGCATAACATGATTCCATTTGTGCAAGTCGATCCAGCCATTTCTGTGAATGATGATGACTTCGATCAAGTGGTTTAATGGTGCTTTAAGTTGTTGATCGCAATCCAGATTGAAAAAGCAAAGCTGCGGCTTTGCTTTTTTTTACGGCTAATTTTGGATAAATAGCCAATCATGGTTCACATTGAAGCGGCTTTATCTGCCTGAAAAATGAAACATCGCAAGTTTTAAACCTGCACGGCTAAAAAGCAAACTAAGGATGAAAACTTCAATTTTTAGATGAAAATTACCGATTTTTTCATGTCGCATCCCCCAGAAGGGCAGAATAAAAAATATTTCTTAGAGAACAAATGAAATTTGTGCCCAGATTTGTTTATAATGGCTCACGGAAATTACCAGTGAGACTGTTATGCTGACCATCGTTCAAGAAGCGTTAACCTTCGATGATGTCTTATTACTCCCTGCCTATTCTACTGTTCTCCCAAAAGATGTCTCCTTAAAGACACGTTTTACGCGCGGCATTGACCTGAATATTCCTTTGGTTTCAGCAGCAATGGATACGGTGACTGAATCTCGTATGGCAATTGCGATGGCGCAAAACGGTGGTATTGGTATTTTGCATAAAAACATGGACATCGTTGCGCAAGCAGCCGAAGTGCGCCGTGTGAAAAAATTTGAAGCGGGTATGGTGAAAGACCCAATTACCGTAACGCCTGAAACTACAGTACGTGAATTGATTGCGCTGACTCAAGCCAACAATATTAGCGGTGTACCTGTGGTAAAAGATGGCAAAGTTGTCGGTATTGTGACAGGACGTGATACACGTTTTGAAACCAACCTTGAGCAACCTGTCAGCAACATCATGACAGGTCAAGATCGTTTAGTGACAGTACGCGAAGACGAATCTAAAGAAAACATTCAAGCTTTATTGCAACAGCATCGTATTGAAAAAGTCTTGGTGGTGAATGACCAGCAGGAATTAAAAGGCTTAATTACGGTCACTGATTTCCGTAAAGCAGAATTGTATCCAAACAGCTGTAAAGATGACTTAGGTCGTTTACGTGTGGGTGCTGCAGTGGGTACAGGCGCAGAAACACCAAGCCGTGTAGAAGCATTGGTTGAAGCAGGTGTCGATGCGATTGTGGTTGATACTGCACACGGTCACTCTGCAGGCGTAATTGAGCGTGTACGTTGGGTAAAAGCTAACTATCCACAAGTTCAAGTAATTGGCGGTAACATTGCAACTGGCGATGCTGCTTTGGCATTGTTAGATGCAGGCGCAGACGCAGTGAAAGTGGGGATTGGCCCAGGTTCAATCTGTACCACACGTATTGTGGCAGGTATTGGTATGCCGCAAATCTCTGCAATTGACGCTGTTGCCAATGCATTGAAAGAACAGATTCCATTAATTGCCGATGGTGGTATTCGCTTCTCTGGTGATATGGCCAAAGCGATTGGTGCAGGTGCAAGTACCATTATGGTGGGTTCATTGCTTGCTGGTACTGAAGAAGCACCGGGCGAAGTTGAATTCTTCCAAGGTCGTTACTACAAAGCATACCGTGGTATGGGTTCATTGGGTGCAATGGCGGGTGCAACAGGTTCTGCAGACCGTTATTTCCAAGACTCGAAAGCAGGTGCAGAAAAACTTGTACCAGAAGGTATTGAAGGTCGTGTACCGTACAAAGGCCCAATGGGCAACATCGTGCATCAGATGATGGGTGGTTTACGTTCATCTATGGGTTATACAGGTTCTTCAACCATTGAAGATCTACGCCAAAATGCTAAATTCGTGAAAATTACTGCAGCAGGTATGCAGGAATCTCACGTGCATGATGTGACGATTACTAAAGAAGCGCCGAACTATCGCGTTGGTTGATATTTAGTAGCATTTTCAAATAAAAGCCGTCATCAATGTGACGGCTTTTTCATTTTTGGTGTAAAGTAACTCGCAGTAAAAAAGTGATGATAAAGATCACCCCTAAGAAGTGAGAACAATATGAGTTATTTTGGTACAGACGGCATTCGAGGGAAGTTTGGAGAGTTACCAATTACACCTGATTTTGCATTAAAACTAGGTTTTGCAGCAGGTAAAGTTTTAAAAAAACACACCAAAAAAAATAAACCTATTGTGGTATTAGGTAAAGATACACGTCTTTCAGGCTATATTTTAGAAGCAGCATTACAGGCAGGTTTAAATGCCGCAGGTGTCTATGTGCATTTGCTCGGTCCATTGCCTACGCCCGCTATTGCGCACTTAACCCGTGCCCTGCATGCCAGTTTAGGCATTGTGATTTCAGCATCGCATAATCCGTATTTTGATAACGGGATTAAATTTTTCTCGGGCGAAGGGAAAAAGCTGCCAGATGCCTTGCAAGAAGAAATTAACCAAGAATTGCAGCAAGAATTAAAAATTGATGATACGGCCAACTTGGGTAAAAGCGTTCGTGTTAAAGATGCCAATGGGCGTTACATCGAGTTTTGTAAATCGACCTTTCCATATCATTTAGATTTAAATGACCTCACCATTGTGGTCGATTGCGCCAATGGTGCTGCCTACAATGTTGGCCCTGCGGTATTCCGTGAATTAGGTGCGAAAGTGATTGCCATTCACAATGAGCCAAATGGTTTAAACATCAACGAAAATTGCGGCTCAACCCATCCTGAAAGTTTGCAAAAAGCAGTGCTTGAGCATCAGGCGGACTTGGGTGTTGCATTTGATGGTGATGCAGACCGTGTGATTTTGGTGGATAGTCAAGGCAAGCAAATTGATGGTGACCACATTTTATATATTCTTGCCACACAAGGCTCGAAAAAACCTGCAGGTATTGTTGGGACGTTAATGAGCAATATGGCGCTGGAATTGGCGTTAGAAAAAGCCCAAGTACCATTACTCCGTGCCAATGTCGGTGACCGTTACGTGCTACAAGGTCTGGAAGAAAATGGCTGGGTTATTGGTGGTGAGCCATCGGGGCATATTTTGACTTTGGACAAGAGCACCACAGGTGATGCAATTATTGCTGCCTTGCAAGTGTTAACGGTGATGGTCGAACAAAATAAAGCCCTACATGAATTGGTGGCAGATTTTAAACTGTTGCCAAATGTGCTGGAAAACGTGCGCTTAGCAAATATGTTTGATCCGTATACCGTTCCTGCCTTGGTGGAAGAGTTTGACCGTGCTACGGAACAGCTGAAAGGTCGTGGACGCT
Source organism: Acinetobacter sp. YH12099 (assembly GCF_013419195.1). Taxonomy (NCBI): domain Bacteria; kingdom Pseudomonadati; phylum Pseudomonadota; class Gammaproteobacteria; order Moraxellales; family Moraxellaceae; genus Acinetobacter; species Acinetobacter sp. YH12099. Next base: position 21,727 of record NZ_VPAP01000023.1, read on the forward strand.
TATTGATTCGTAAATCGGGCACTGAACCTGTGATTCGTGTCATGGTGGAAGGTGATGATTTGGCTGAAGTGAAGGCAATGGCGAAAGATTTAGCAGATGCTGTACGTCGTCATGCCGTCTAAAGGGAGTAAATCGTGAGTGATTTAATTAAAGATTTAAGTGAGCTGCGTTTAAGTTACCAAAAAGGTGAATTGCTAGAAGCACAGGTCAGTGCCAATCCGCATATTCAGTTTTTGAATTGGTTTAACCATGCCTTAGAAGCCAAGCTGCATGAACCGTATGCGATGTCATTGGCGACTGCCAATGCGCAAGGTCGTCCGCATGTGCGTACTGTGTTGCTGCGTGGAGCCACCGAAGCAGGCTATGACTTTTATACCAATTATGACAGTCAAAAAGGGTTGGATTTAGCGGCCAATCCTTATGCTGAATTGTTATTTTACTGGCCTGAACTGGAACGTCAGATTCGTGTCAGCGGTTATGTCGAAAAAATTGATGAGCAAGAATCGACAGCGTATTATCACAAACGCCCACGTGACAACCAAATCGCTGCGCATATTAGCACTCCGCAAAGTGGTGTGATTGCCAGCCGTGAAGAACTACAGGCGCGTTTCCAAGACTTGCATGCCCAAGTGGGCGATCAATCTGAATTGCAAAAACCTATATTTTGGGGCGGTTACCGCTTGCAGCCTGATTATTACGAATTTTGGCAAGGCCGTCCGAACCGTTTGCATGACCGCTTAGCTTATGAAAAAATTGAAGGTGAGTGGAAACTACAACGCTTGATGCCTTAAATCACTGGAAATTATGTCAAAAATTCTAATAAAGCAAAGACCTTTACTTACACGCCCTGAAAACTTTCAGGGCGTCTCTACATTTGTTGCCCAAATTTTAGCGCGCCGTGGCGTTGCGTCTGAGCAGGAGCTGGAACTTAAACTGAAGCACTTGCTTGCTCCAAGCATGAAAGGTCTACCAGAAGCAATTCAGCTGATGGATCAGGCGATTGATCAGCAGAAAAAAATTGTAATTGTGGGCGATTACGATGCCGATGGCGCGACCAGTACCACACTTATGATTTTGGCATTGCGCGAAATGGGCGCACACGTGCAGTATTTAGTACCTGACCGTTTTAAATATGGTTATGGCTTAACCCCCGCCATTGCCGATTTGGCTTTTGAGCGTTATGCACCTGATTTATTAATTACGGTAGATAACGGAATTTCCAGTCATGAAGGTGTGGAGCGTGCGCAAGCTTTGGGGATGCAGGTCATCATTACCGATCATCACCTCACAACGAAAGCCACCCCAAATGCAGAGGCTGTGGTCAATCCAAACCAATTGGGTTGTGATTTCCCAAGTAAAGCCTTGGCAGGTGTGGGTGTGGCATTTTATGTGTTGGCGAACTTATCCAGTCAGCGTAAAAAACAGGGCAAATCTGCTGCAAATTTAACGCAATATTTAGATTTGGTGGCTTTGGGCACCTATGCCGATGTCGCTAGTCTGGATTATAACAACCGTATTTTGGTGGATGCAGGCTTGAAACGGATACAGCAGAATTTATGTCGTCCTGGGATTAGCGCATTGCTGGATTTGGCAGGACGTGAACCCGCACAGCTCAAAGCGCAGGATTTGGGTTTTGTCTTGGGGCCACGTATCAATGCTGCAGGGCGCATGGAAACGATGGATATTGGAATCGAGTGTTTACTGGCAGCGGATATGCAAAGTGCTTATGCTTTGGCGCGTCAGTTAAATGCTTTGAATCAGGAACGCCGTCAGGTTGAAGGGCAAATTAAACAGGATGCGCTGGCAGAGTTGGAAAAGCTGCAGTTAGATCAAAGCGATTTACCGCATGCCTTGATCATGTTTGAAGAACATTGGCACCAAGGTGTAATTGGAATTGTTGCAGGACGCTTAAAGGAACAGTTTCATCGCCCTGCGATTGTATTTGCTGCCGATGAAGATGGTGAGCATATTAAAGGCTCTGCCCGTTCAATTGAGGGGATTCACATACGTGACACTATAGAATTGGTTGCAGAACAATATCCACATTTGGTTAGTCATTTTGGTGGGCATGCAGCTGCGGCAGGTTTGACCATTAAAAAGGCGCACTTTGCAGAATTTAAACAGGTCTTTGAACAGATCATTGCGCAAATGGATGCAGATTTATTTCATGCTGTGCTGTGGACAGATGGTGAATTGCCGCAAGAGGCTTTTCATTTACACACGGTGGATTTATTGCAGCAGTTGGCACCGTGGGGACAGAAATTTCCGCAGCCAGTGTTTGAAGGGCGGTTTAGAGTAGTCGATTTTAGATGGTTGAAGGACAGTCATTTAAAATTGCGTTTGGCATTGGACAATGGACAAGTGGTTGATGCGATTGCGTTTGGTGCTAAAGATAAATTTGAATTTAACCCGATGCGGGATGATGTGCGTTTGGTTTATGAGTTAGAGCGCAATGTGTTTAATGGCAATGTGAGTTTGCAGTTGCAGATTGTGCATTTGGAGCAGTAATCCAAATAAAAAAATCCGCTCAAATTTGAGCGGATTTTTTTGCTTTTAATGTAAGGGATTAGAAGCGGAATGTACCATTGATGCCGTAAGAGTCCGCACCATCAGTTGTCGTGTAATTCACACCTACAGCAAATGCTGGGGTAAAGAATTTTTGTGCACGTACATTAAAGATAGTATCAAAATCTTCTTCTGTTGAATCTGCAAAAGAAACACCAACGCTTAAAGTTGGGTCGATATAAAGGTCTGCACCTAGACGATATACTGTTTCATCTGCAAAATAGGTTGCACCTTCAAAATTAGTATAATAGTTACCAATTTGAGTGACATATTTTGCGCGAAGTGTTGCAATAGTATCATCTTCAGCAGTCCAAACATTTGTAAAGCTGTTGATAAAACCGATTTGGCTTGCTTGGATTGGGTCAATATTTTCTTTTGCAACACCAGCTGCTAATAACAAACTATTGATTGGTAAATAACCCACTTCCAGTGCATAACCTGTGTTGTCTGCCGAGATCGAATCTTCATCATCTTCGATTGTAATTTCAGAACGGTTTAATTTGGCGGATTCAAGCGGCAAGTGCAACAGTATAAAAACCAGACATAACTTCACTCGGTGTATACCAACCTAGGGTTTTTCTAGGACGATGGTTGAGTGCAAATTCTATCTGCTCTATTTGTTCGTTTGACACGTCATCAAACGATGATGATTTTGGCAGATATTGCCGGATTAAACCATTCGTATTTTCATTTCTAGCTCGCTGAATAGACTTGTAAGGATCAGCAAAATACGTCTCTATGCCAGCATCAGTAATTCTTTTGTGTTCGGAAAATTCTTTGCCATTATCAAATGTCACACTATAAGCATGGCTCATTTGTAAACGATCTAATGCACAAGTAATCGTTTTAGAGGATTCTCTCGTTGACCCTAAATGAACAATATGTACATACAGGCTCTTTCGATCAACGAGAGTCAATAAAGCACCTTTATGATGTTTACCAATCACCGTGTCACCTTCGAAATCTCCTAAACGTTGTCGTTGATCAATGACCTGGTCTCGGTAGTGAATACTTGTTTTATCAATGATTTGCCCCCTACGATCCGTGTTTTTGTAACCGCGTTTTCGATATTTCTTCTGATGCCTTAAGTGTAGATGAAGTTTACCACCTTTTGATTTATCTTGATAAATGTACTGGTAAATCCACTCATGTGAAGGTACATCCAGCCAACCGCGTTGTGTTAAAGCACCTGAAATTTGTTCTGGTGACCAGTCCAAACCAATCAAATAATCAATATAAGCGAAGGCAAATGCTGTCATTGATGATGAAGGACGGTACCGTCTTTGACTTGCAAATTTAGCTGCCTGTTGAGCTCTATATCCACGTTGCCCAGTATTTCTTTTTAATTCACGGTAGATGGTTGATCGTGAACGTCCTAACTCCCGAGCAAGGGTAGCGATTGAACTTTTACTTTTCAAAGTAGCATAAATTTCGTATCTTTCATCTTGAGAAAGTTGGGTGTATTTCTTCATTGTGTGCTTTCCAATTGCGGGTTGAAAAAGTCTAATGATTCTATGAATACACCTAACTTTTTCAACTAACTACAAATGTGTTGCACTTGAGATTTGAATCTGCGGGGCGTAAAAAAGCACCCTTCCGAAGAAGGGTGCTATTTGAGTAAGGAATTAGACTTAAGCTTAGAAGCGATATTTCGCAGCGACACCAAAGCGGTTGTAGTCAGCATTACCAACTTCACCAAAGCCTACACGACCTTCCAAACTGACTTGTGGTGTAAAGAATTTACGTGCACTCACACCAAACTCATCATTATCGTTGATATCGTTGCTGTAATAATCGACACCTACACTTAGCGTTTTATCAATGAAGTAATCCGCAGCAAGATTGTATTCATCGAGATCACCAAAAGCAGCACCTGCTTCAAGGTTGATGTCTTTACCATTCGAAAGTGTAGTTACGTATTTAGCACGTAAAGTCGGGTCTACACCATCATCACGGTCATTATCCCAACCTTTAAGACCTGCTGCGATTAACAAGCCTGGTGCTGGTAAATAACCAACTTCTGCACCATAGGTGGTTAAATCATTGTTTAGGTCATCATTGTCTTTCAAGTCATGACCGCTCACATTACCACTTAAGTAAAAGTCTGAATTCGGTACAAAGTACTCTGCACCTACGCCGTAAGTATGCGCTTCATTGTCGCCAACTTCGTCATATTGGTATTTGGCATTTACGTTGCTAGCACGATCAAGGAACGCTGCTTCTGCCAAAGGTGCATTACGGGTTTGTACAGGGTTAAAGTAATAAGTACCATCTACACCGAATGAACCGCTTGAACTGCCGTTGTCTGGATCAATCAGTCCTGCTGATGCACCAATTTCAGCTTGATATGCGTTCGCAGTACCAGTGATAGCCAAAGCTGAAAGTAGGGCTGATGCGATTGCTAATTTTTTCATGGAAAGTACCCCTCTGAAATCTGGTTAACAGTTAAACTTTTTGTTACAGCTTTTAGTCTAGGCGAAAAAAAATCAGCGTCAATCACAGGAAAGTTACCGCATTGTTTCAAGCGTAAGTTTGTGTAATTTTTTTTATTTAAGTGATTGAAATAAAAATGAAATAATTAAATGTTTTGTTTTATTAAAACTATGTAGGTTTTGTGAATTTTACTAAATTTGATCATTAAATCATCAAACTTGTTTCATCTTTGTTTTATTTGGCGGGTTGAAGCAATTGCCATACACCACTTTTTAAGCATGTTTTCAGCTGAATGTGTCAGGCAAAACATTAGCGCGATAGATCAGCCATTAAGATAAATATCCGTGTTAATCGTGCATGCTATTTTAGGTTGGATATCATCAGGCTTTCACTTTAAAAGTTTAAAGCGATCTTTATTTTTAACCACATTTAGCATTCAACTTATAAAAGCTGAAAAGTTATGCTGGAATTTACAGCAGGATAGAAATGCCAGAACATGTCTGTGCTACAATTATCAGTTAATAAGCTTCATTGTTAATTGAGAGAATTTACGTGGAAATTAATCCTTATCTAAACCAATTAAAAGACTTGAACGAACGTGGTCAAATACTACGGGGGTATCTTTGACTACGATCTGAAAAAAGAGCGTTTAGAAGAGGTTCTCCGCGAGTTAGAAGATCCTGCAATCTGGAATGATCAAAGTCGTGCGCAAGCCATGGCCAAAGAAAAGGGCGAGCTTGAAAACGTGATTCATGTTCTAGAAGGTTTGGCGACCCAGTTAGAAGATGCCCAAGCCATGCTGGATTTAGCCGTTGAAGCCGATGATGAAGATTTATTGGTGGATGTGCAGTCTGAATTGACTTCTGCAGAAGAAGAACTGGCGAAATTAGAATTCCGCCGTATGTTCAGTAATCCAATGGATCCAAACCCATGCTATGTTGAAATTCAGGCAGGTTCGGGTGGTACAGAAGCACAAGACTGGGCATCGATGCTGTTGCGTATGTATATGCGTTGGATTGAACGTCACGGCTTTAAAGCAGAATTGATGGAAGAGTCGGATGGTGATGTAGCAGGGATTAAATCTGCGACTATTCGCGTTGAAGGTGAATATGCGTATGGTTGGTTGCGTACCGAATCGGGCGTGCATCGTTTAGTGCGTAAATCGCCATTTGACTCAGGTAACCGTCGTCATACGTCATTCTCTGCGGTGTTTGTTTCGCCAGAAGTTGATGACAACATTGAAATTGATATTAACCCTGCCGATGTTCGTACCGATACTTACCGTGCTTCAGGTGCGGGTGGTCAGCACATTAACAAAACTGACTCTGCGGTACGTTTAACCCACGCACCTACAGGTATTGTGGTGGCATGTCAGAACCAGCGTTCGCAACACGCCAACCGTGACCATGCGTGGAAACAGTTACGTGCTAAGTTGTATGAACTGGAAATGAGTAAACGTAATGAGGCGGCTCAAGCTTTAGAAGACTCGAAGTCTGATATTGGTTGGGGCAGCCAAATTCGCTCTTATGTATTGGATGATTCACGTATTAAAGACTTGCGTACAGGCGTGGAAACTTCAAATACAGGTGCGGTTTTAGATGGTGATTTAGACAAGTTTATTGAAGCCAGTTTAAAGCAGGGTCTATAAGTTACGGTCTGTAAGATCCTAATGAGCCTGCCCAATTCAGTGAAGTTGCTTAAAAAATTATATAAATCGTAAAAAAACGATATTAATATCGAAAAAATACGATATATTAAAAGCAGCTGCTGAATTGGGCTTATATTTACGAATATGTGTCTGAATGATGGATGTCGATTTAATCTTTAAAGCCTTAGCCAATCCTACCCGTCGGCAAATTTTAGAATGGTTAAAAGCACCAGAACAATTTTTGTCGGTAGATGAGTGTGGCGACTTTAAGCGTGGCGTATGTGCAGGACACATTGAGCGTTTGGGCAACGTGTCGCAATCGACCATGTCAAATCATTTATCGGTACTGCAACAGGCAGGTCTTATTCGTGCAGAAAAATATGGACAATGGTCGTATTTTTCTCGTAATGAAGCACTCATTCAGCAATATGTCGAATATTTAAAACACTCACTTTAACTGTGAGATTAGAGGCAAAAATGGCTGAATTAGACTCTCCTTTAGTTTTGGGTGATCTGCATCTAAAAAACCGTGTGGTGATGGCACCTTTAACCCGTAGCCGCGCCAGCGATGACCGTGTTCCAACGCCAATGATGGCAGAATATTATGCACAGCGTGCCAGTGCAGGTTTGATTCTTTCAGAAGCAACGGTAATTTCTGAAGAAGCCAATGGTTATTTAAATACCCCAGGATTGTTTACCGATGCTCAAGTGCAGGGTTGGAAACTCGTTACCGATGCCGTGCATGCCAAAGGTGGTTTGATTGTGGCGCAACTGTGGCATGTAGGTCGTGTTTCACATCCAAATTTACTCAATGGCGCAACACCAGTATCGGCAAGTGCGGTACAACAAGCGGGTTATGTCAGTTTGTTGCGTCCTAAACGTGAATATGTGTTGCCACGTGCCTTAGAAATTGCAGAAATCCACACCATTACCGAGCAATATAAACAAGCCGCCATCCGTGCCAAAGAAGCAGGATTTGATGGGGTAGAGTTGCATGCAGCCAATGGTTATTTGATTGATCAATTCCTGCAAAGCAAAACCAACCAACGTGACGATGAATACGGTGGTTCGGTTGAAAATCGTGCGCGTTTCTTGTTAGAAGTGATGGACGCCTTAATTGAAGTCTGGGGCGCAGGTCGAGTCGGTGTGCATTTAGCACCACGTGGCGATGAGCACGACATGGGAGATGATGATCCACGTGAAACCTTTGGCTATGTCATGCAGCAATTGGGGCAGCGTAAAATCGCCTTTTTCTTTACCCGCGAATATTTAGCCGAAGACAGCATTTCCCAAGAAATGAAAGTACGTTCAGGCGGTGTGCCATATATCGCGAACATGCGTTTAAGTCGTGCTGATGCCGTGGAATTATTGGCTTCGGGCAAGGCCGATGCGGTGTCATTTGGTAAGGCGTATATTGCCAATCCAGACTTGTATGAGCGTTTATTGGCAGATGTACCTTTAAACGAACTCAAGCTGGAAAACATGATTGGTACAGCCGTTGCAGAAGGCTATATCGATTATCCAACTTTGGCGGAAACACAACACGCTGTAGAATAAAAGCCAGTATAGCGCCACATGCAATTAACATGCGCGTGTGGCTCTGTTATATTTTGCCGATAATCTTTCTTTGGGGCGCATCTTTTGGCTACTCCATTTTGGTATAACGCAGCCTTGGCGCTGTTAAAACCGATTTATCAGTCACGTATTCGTAAACGTGCCGAACATCCTGAGCAATTACAACAAGAACTGCTTGAGCGTTTTGGCCCATTTCAGCCTGCTAAAAATTTACATGCCATTTGGTTTCATGTGGTGTCGGTGGGAGAAACCAATGCCGCGCAACCTCTAATTGAACATTATTTAAAAGCGGGGCATCCTGTTTTAGTCACCAATACCACCAAAACAGGGCAGGCACGCGCCAAATCATTATTTTTAAAAGCACCGTATTTAGATTTATTTCAAGCTGTGTATTTACCTGCCGATCAGGTACATTTAATTCGTGAGTTTTATCAGAAATATCAGCCTAAATTATTGGCACTGGTCGAAACAGAATTGTGGCCTAATTTGATTGATCAGGCGCAGCATTTTCAAGTCCCGTGTTTGTTGATTAATGCGCGGCTTTCGGAAAAATCGGCCAAAGGTTATGCCAAAGTTAAAGGATTAACTCGCGGCATGTTGCAAAAATTGCAGCAACTTTTGGCGCAAGACCCTGCCACACAGCAGCGTTTTATTGCATTGGGGATGCCTGCCGAGCGTACAAAAGTGGTGGGTAATATTAAATTTGATATTACTGCACCAGAAGATTTTGTAGAGCAAGCCGCGCAGTTGCAACAGACATGGCAATTGGTACATCGCAAAATTATTACCCTTGCCAGTACCCATGCGCCTGAAGAACAGCAATTATTGACTGCACTGAAACCTTATTTCGCACAGCATCCTGAACTGTTATGTATTGTTGTGCCGCGCCATCCAGAGCGTTTTGATGAAGTGGCTATGCAGGTACAAAAACTGCAACTTAATATGCAGCGCCGTAGCTTGGCTGAAGCGATTCAACCTGAAACACAAGTGTATTTAGCCGATAGCATGGGTGAAATGTGGTTGTGGTACGCCTTAAGTCAGGCCTGTTATGTCGGTGGTTCGCTGAATGAACCTGGCGGTGGGCATAATATTTTAGAGCCTTTGGCCTTAAATGTCGCCACGGTATTGGGCAAAAATTATTTTAACTTTCAAAGTATTGTGGATGAGTTTGTTGCAGCAGAAGCCGTGTATGTGGTCGAAAATGCTGAACAAGCTGTAAATACGTTAACGCAATTGTTGTTTGAACCTGCGTTACGTGCACAGCTGAATCAAAATGCTCAAGTGATTATGTATAAAAATCGTGGCTCTTTGACTGAGCATATTCACGTGATTAATCAGTATCTTTAAATATGAATATCGTTTTGCTTGACCCTCGGCAGACCACAAATGAAGTGTGGTCTATTAGCGCCCAGCGCCAAGTGCAGCATTTACACACGCATGTCGGTGTACAAGTCGGTGACACCTTGAAAGTCGGGATTCGCGGTGGCAAGCGTTATTTGACCGAAGTGGTGGACGTTAGTGAGCAGCGGATTCAAGTCAAAGCCCTGTATGAAGAAGCTGTACCGAAAAAACTGCCTGTGACCCTGATTGTGGCTTTACCACGCCCTAAAGTATTACGTCGTTTAATTATGGATAGCGTGACGCTAGGTGTGGAAAAAATTATTTTACTGCACAGCTATCGAGTCGATAAAAGCTATTGGCAAACGCCTTTTTTACAGCAGTTGGATCAATATGTGACGTTGGGTTTGGAGCAAGCAGGCGATACCATTGCACCTGAGATCCAACTTTATAAACGCTTTAAACCCTTTGTGGAAGATGTTTTGCCCGGTTTGATTTCTGCCGATTGTTCTGCTTATGTGGCGCATCCTTATACCGATCAAGCTATGCCACATGCCATCCAACATCCATGCAGTATTGTGATTGGCCCAGAAGGTGGATTTATTCCCTACGAAATTGATTTGCTCGAAAAAAACGGCTGCCAAGCGCGGCACTTGGGCAACCGTATTATTCGTACTGAAACTGTGATTGCTTATGTTTTAGGGCGTTTGTTTAGTGCGGGCTGAATCATCTTCATTGACTGCTGCATCACCACGATAAACTTTCACTTCCTGCACAGGATAAGGAATCGAAATGTGATGTTCGGCAAACGCGGCAATCACCCGTTCCTGCACTTCACTGATGGATGCTGAAGTGGTGGTTTCCGTCGTATTTACCCACCAACGCACATTTAAATTAATCGAAAAATCGGCCAAGGCAGTGACATTGACGCTAAATGCAGGTTGGCTCAAGATTTTTATGTCACGGTCTAAAATGGCCAAAATAATATCTTTGGCTTTTTGTACGTCATCTTCATAACCAATACCGACCACAAACTCGCAACGACGACGGGTATAAGCCGTATTGACCGTTACGGCACTGGTATACACCGTAGCATTTGGAATCACGATTCGACGCCCATCGGGAGAGCGCAGGAAGGTGGCACGAATCTGAATATCTTCTACCGTACCTTCCATATTATTCACGATGATGTCATCACCAATTTTAAATGGTTCTCCAATCAAAATGAGCACACCCGATAATAAATTCTGGAAAATATCTTTAAAAGCAAAACCAATTGCCACGGAGCCTAGACCTAAAGCACTCATCAGTTGGCTTGGGGTAAAACCTGGAATTGCAATCACCATCGCAATTAGAAAACCAAAGAAAATAATTGCAGAGCTACCGACCCGATTCAGCACCAAAACCAAATTTTGTCGGGTATAGGAACGATTGTTCAGGGTCTTGCGAATAAACCATTTAAACAGTCGGGCAAGCAGCCAAAACAGAATCAGCACCACGGCTGCAATCATCAAATACGGCACACGTTCCCAAAATCCTTCCATAATTTTGTCGATGGTGGAGTAGGCGTCATTGTACTTGGCCGTATGATTGATCACGGTTTGCGTGGTTTTTTCAGTGGCTTCCTGCAACAGCTGACTGGTGTTTTCAGAAACTTCACTGAGTGAGGGTTTGGATTCTGCCACGATAATTCCGAATTCAAAATGAAGCGACTATTTTGCCTGAAAAACTCAATTTGGTTAATGAGCAATGCTTACTTGCCAGTATTTTAGACAACTTGGATAGAAGTGATGAGCGTACTATTTTGTAGCATTTAAACTGCGAGTTGTATGTGGTTTTATCTGTAAGACAGGGTCGCAGGTATGAATGATTGGCTGCGTAAAAAAATGTTAATACTCACGGTTATTAGACGATATTTTCTTTAAAAATAATGCAATGCGCAGTACAGTGGAATGTAAACCTGAAAGTATGAATGCAAGAATATGGCATTCGATCAACGCTTTGGCATGCTATTGTTTGTATAAAATTTATGCGACTAAAGCCGAATGGTGAGCCATAAAAAAGAAAGTTCATACTGTGAATATGCAGAAATAATAATCAATAACGTGGCATACATCTCGTGATGAGATGCAAGAACATCAAGGAAGTAGCAGATGAAAGACGTATATCCTGTTCCAGATGAATTTAAAAAGACTGCCCGCACCACTGAGGCAGAATATTTTCAACGCTATCAACAATCTATAGATGACCCTGATACTTATTGGGCAGAGCAAGCCCAACGCTTAGATTGGATTAAACCTTTTACTCAAGTCAAAAATACCAACTTTGACCCCGAGCATTTTAAAATTGAATGGTTTGCCGATGGGCAACTGAATGTCAGTGCCAATTGCTTAGACCGTCATTTAAAAGAACATCCGCATAAACCTGCAATTATTTGGGAAGGAGATCATCCTTCTCGACATAAAGTGGTTTCTTTTGCTTCCTTGCATGATGAAACCTGCCGTTTTGCCAACGTACTGAAAAAGAATGGGGTGCAAAAAGGGGATCGGGTGGTGCTGTACATGCCAATGGTTTCCGAAGCTGCGATTGCCATGCTGGCCTGCGCGCGAATTGGTGCAGTGCATTGTGTGGTTTTTGGCGGTTTTTCTCCCGATGCTTTGGCTAGCCGAATTGAAGACTGTCAGGCCAAGTTAATTGTCACTGCAGACTCGGCCATGCGTGGTGGCAAGCCAATTTATTTAAAAGCCAATGTTGATGCCGCTCTAAAAGTAGCAGGTACCGACTGTGTGCAAAATGTGATTGTGGTGCATCGTACAGGGAATCCGATTGAGATGTTACCTGAACGCGACTTGTGGTATCACATGGAAATTATGTCGGTCAATGACATCTGCCCACCCGAGCCGATGAATGCCGAAGATCCACTATTTATTTTATATACCTCGGGTTCGACTGGAAAACCCAAAGGCGTTTTGCATACCACAGGCGGTTATTTGACCTATGTGAACAGCACGTTTCGAGAAGTCTTTGACCTGAAACAGGATGATGTGTTTTGGTGTACCGCAGATGTAGGCTGGATTACAGGGCATTCTTATGTCTTATACGGGCCATTGTCGAATGGTACATCTACCGTGATGTTTGAAGGGGTGCCGAACTATCCAAGCTGGGCGCGCACAGGGCATATTGTCGATAAACACAACATCACCATTTTATATACCGCGCCGACTGCCATTCGCGCCATGATGCGAGAGGGAGATCGTTTTGTACGTGAAAGTGACCGCAGCAGCTTGCGTTTACTTGGTTCAGTCGGTGAGCCAATTAATCCTGAAGCATGGAACTGGTATTACAACGTAGTAGGTGAAGGACGTTGCCCAATTGTAGATACATGGTGGCAAACCGAAACTGGGGGCATATTAATTTCAGCATTGCCGGGTGCAACGCCACTGAAACCCGGTTCGGCAACCCGCCCATTATTTGGCGTGCAACCTGCTATTGTCGATGCCGAAGGTAATGAACTGGAAGGCGCGACCGAAGGCAATTTAATTATGAAAGATTCATGGCCAGGGCAAATGCGCGGTATTTGGGGCGACCCTGCACGTTTTATTGAAGCGTATTTTTCGACCTATCCGGGTGCGTATTTTACAGGAGATGGTGCACGCCGTGATGAAGATGGCTATTACTGGATTACAGGGCGTGTGGATGATGTCTTGAATATTTCGGGGCACCGTTTAGGTACTGCGGAAATTGAAAGTGCCCTAGTAGCGCATGAAGCTGTGGCTGAAGCGGCAGTGGTGGGTATGCCCCATGAGATTAAAGGACAGGGGATTTGCACCTTTGTAACTTTGCAAGTTGGTACACCCGAGTCAGAGGAATTGCGTGAAGAATTAGTCAATTGGGTTCGCAAAATTTTGGGGCCTGTGGCAACGCCTGATGCGCTGCATTGGGCACCTGCTTTACCTAAAACCCGTTCAGGTAAAATTATGCGCCGTATTTTGCGGAAAATTGCAGCGAATGAATTGGATAGTTTAGGAGATACTTCGACTTTGGCTGAGCCGCAAGTGGTGGAGCATTTGATTGCAACGGTGTATGGGGAGAGGTAGGTTAAGGTTACTGTCACTGTACACAAAGAAGTTAGATAAGGTTTGTTTTTTTATTTTTTTCGATGAAGTAAGGTGATTGTTTATATCATCTTACTTTATGCGACAACTCGTGTCGTCTTGCTTGGTAATTTGCTTGGGTGATTAAAAAATAACTGTAGAATAAATAACCATCATACAGATGATGTGGAATGGCATGAATATTCTAGGGTTACAGGCCAAGTATCGGCGTTTATATCATGAAAACTCAATTTGGAAATTATTAAGAGCAGATAACGCACCACATATTTTAGCGTTCATTGTTGACTTATTTGCAGAACAAAATGAAGTCCCTTATGGCCGTGCAAGAAATGTCTTGGATGAGTTGATTAAATCTAGTCGTGAGCAGGGTATTTGGCAGACAGAAAATAATGCAGCGCATTATTTAAATCATTGGATTCATTCAGGCTGGCTCAGAGAAATAGATGGCAAGCTGAGTAAAACGGATATTAGCGAAACCGTATTACGTTTTTGTCAGGGCTTGGATGAGCGAGCAACCCATACCACAGCATCACATTTAAGAATTGTGCAGGATGCGGTTCGTGATTTTGTGGTCGCATTGAGTGAAAATATTGAAGAACGAGTGGAGTTGCTCGAACAAAAAAAATTAGTGATTCAAAATGAAATAGATGCTTTGTTGGCGGGTGTTGTTACACAATTAGAAGAATCAGAACAAAAAGAAAGAATACGAGAAATTTATCAACTTGCTTCCATTCTTACAGGCGATTTTAGACGGGTCGAAGATGAGATTCGTCTACGAGATAAAGAGTTGCGTCTAGATATGATTAGTGGTGCTTATTCACGTGGAGAAGTATTGCTGAGCTTAATGGAAAAAGAGCAGTTGCTTGCTCAAAGTGATGCAGGCAGTGCTTTTGATGGGTTTTGTCAATTACTTCAGGATCAAGATCGTTCTACTGAGTTTAGAGAGCAGTTACGCAGTATTTTGAATCATCCTATTGCACAACAATTAAGCGAATCTCAACGTAAATATTTAGGTCAGTTAATGCGTGAGTTAGGACGCGAAAGTAGCCGAGTTTTCCAAGTCCGACGTCGTACAGAAGAAGGTTTGAGAGCTTATATTGAAAGTGGTGCAGCATTGGAAAACCGTTTGATTGATCAGTTTCTGTCGGAATTAGAAAAAAATGCAGTGGCGTTGTTGCAATCAGAGTGTGATTTAAAAACAGAAGTACAAGTAGATTTAGCCGTGGGTTCCATTCAGCTGAATTCGCCTGAAAGTCTTGCTTTAAAAAGTCCCACAGAACATATGGATACGCGTAAGGTCGAAGAGCAACAAAACAAGACTGAACCTAGTGATCAGATGCTGAAGTACTTAGACAGTGTACGGGTTCGTGCTGTTGCTGAAAAAGTATATCAAACGCTCGCACAGAAAGGGGTGATGAGTATTGCCCACTTAACACATGAACATCCTTTACAAGCGGGGCTTGAAGAACTTGTTGCTTATTTGCGTATAGCAAAAGCCATTAAAGCACCACAAATGCAGCATACCGAGCAAGTTGAACTTAAGGATCGTTCAGGTGTGCATTTGCAGGCCAGTATTCCAGTGTATTACTTGAGTGCAGATTTATTTCCCAAAAATATAGATGAGTTGGCGCTTTAAGGAGATCGAGATGCAATCAGAAAATAAGATACAACAGCATGACAATTTCTTTGAAATGGTACGCAGACCATCTTCAAATTCAGAAAAAAATATAGATATACACGCTAATCAGCCTGTAGAAAATTTGTCCCCTACAGCTCGAGCAGAGGTACAACATGCAGATAATCAAACAGAGATGGAGCATGCTCAGGATCGTGATACAGATGCGCTTATGCCACATGTAGCCCGACGGGTATTGGTCTATCTCATGCGTCAAGGGGTTATTCTTGCAGCAGAAAACTTAAAACTTTTTGATTTATTGTGCCGATATGAAGCGGAAATTCGTAGACATTTGGCAGAGGTTTATATCCAGTTGGTTTTGGATGCCAAGCAAGGGGTGGCTTATATCATCAATCTCAAAAGTATTCAGGATGAACAGGAAGATGAGAACCAGCCTTTGGATGATTTTCCTGTACTGATACGAAAACGAACTTTGACTGTATATGACACCTTAATTTTACTTATTTTGCGGAAGTATTATCAGGAGCGGGAAACTGCGGGTGAGCAAAAAATTATTATTGATGTTGAGCGAATCCAGAGCAGTTTAATTCCATTTATTCCTTTAACGAATCATGACAGCAAAGATCGTAAAAAGCTAAATGCAGCATTAGAAAAATTTATTGAGAAAAAAGTATTAACGGGACTGCGTGGTGAAGAAGGGCGTTATGAAATTACGCCAATTATCCGCTATGTCGTGAATGCCGAGTTTTTACAAAGTTTATTATCTGAATATCAACAATTAGCAGCAAAGGCCAAGTTGCAGCAATCCGAACAAGAATATGGAGAATCATCATGCAAGAAATGACCCTCTCAACTTTATTTGCACAAGGCCAAATTCGCTTGTCAGAAATTTCAGTATTTAACTGGGGCTCCTTCCATAACTTGCATACCGCACGTATTGATCCTGAAGGGACACTTATTACGGGAGATAATGGTGCAGGTAAATCTACCTTTATTGATGGTTTAATGGCATTGTTACAACCTGCAAGTAAAGCTAGTTTTAACGTAGCAGCTGCGCAGGGCGATCGCTCAGACCGTACATTACTCTCTTATATGCGTGGTAGTTTTGGTTCAGAACATGATGGGGCTGGAACGCGAGTAAAAAATAAGCGTGAAAAAGCAGTGACAACAGCATTAAGAGCGCTATATACCGCTGATGACGGTTCGATGATTACTTTAATTGGATTGTTTTGGGTTGGACAAGGTCAACATTCGCTGAGTGAAGTGAATCGTTTATATATGATTGCAAGTCGTAATGTGCAACTGACTGAAGTGTTAGAAAAATTTGCAGACGGTAATACTCGCCAGCTAAAACAACATTTTAATCCTAAAACAGATGCACGCGTGCATTATTTTGATAGCAAATTTGAAGACTATCAGGAGATGTATCGTAAATATTTATTTATGGATAATAAAAATGCACCTGCGTTGTTATCACGTGCTTTAGGCTTAAAGAAAATTGATGATTTGACTAAATTAATTCGCGAGTTGGTTTTAGAACCAAGCCAGGTTCGTGCTTTGGCACAGACTGCAGTAAATGAGTTTGCTGACTTAGAGGCAAACTATAAGCATTTGGTAGATGCGCGTGAACAAGTCCTACATTTACAGAAATTACCTGAGTTAGCTGTTCAAATAACAGCGTTAACTCTGCAACTGAATAATCTACAGCTCGAAAAACAAGCTTTTCCTGCATATTTAGGTGAATTGTATGTTCAGTTTTGGACTGAAAAAATACATCAGCTGGAGCAAGAGATACAGCGATTACATACGCAGTTTAAGCAATTAGAACAACAAGAACATGATGCGGAAAAACGACAAGAGCGCTGCCATGAAGACTATTTACAAGTAGGCGGTAATCGGATTGAAAACTTACAAAAAGAGCTAGAACTGATACAGCGTCAGTTAAAGCAATTAACCATAGAGGCATCGCGCTATCAGGAAGATGCTCAGCAATTACAATTGCAAGATGATTTAACCGAGCAAAATTTAATTGATAACCAAAAAATAGCCCATGAGCAGCTTCTAAATATTGGGCAAGAGAAAACCCAACGACAAGATGAGTTTGCTCAAGTCAGTAGCAAATACGCACAAACGCAACAGCAACTGAAAGAAACTCAAAGCGATATTCAGGAAATAGAAACCAGACCTAATAGTAATATTCATGATGTACATTTATTGCGTTTAAGAGATGAGCTTAGACAGCACTTAGATTTTGATGAACATGAATTAATGTTTATTGGTGAGCTCATTGATGTAAAAGAGGCTGAAAAAATCTGGCAAGGCGCAATTGAACGAGCATTAGGTGGTTTAAAAACAACGTTATTGGTGCCGAAAGATCGTTATTCGATGGTCACTCAATGGGTGAATGCGCGTCATAATAAAACCCATGTGCGTTTACAGGTGATCCATCTTGATGCTACAGAAAGTGTGTATTTTAAAGAAAATGGTTTTCTGCGGAAATTGGTTTGGCGAGAGCATCCATATCGTGATTGGTTAAAACAACATCTGCTTCGCTTTGATCTGCAATGTGTGGCAGATACAACAATCATGAATACAACGCCTTTTTCTATGACACAACAGGGCTTAATTCATCGTGAGCAAGGTCGTTTTGAGAAAAAAGATCAACAGCGGATTGATGATCGAAAAATTTGGTGTTTGGGATTTTCCAATACTTCACGTTTAAATTTATTAAAGCATGAAGCGAAACAACTTGAGGTACAGTTGGAACAGTATGCCTTGAGTGTTGCACAATCGCGTAAGGTGTTAGATCAGGTAACACAGCATAAGAGTTTGTGGGAGCGAATGTTACGTTACCAATGGGATATGATAAATATTCCTTATTGGACAGAGCGCCAGCAACAGACCAGCAATGACTTGCAGCATTTACAACAGGCAGATACCAATATTGAACAAGCTCGACAACGTTGGGAGCTTGCAAAAGAGGAATTAAAACAACTACAGGAACAGAAAGGGCAGTTACAACACACTTGGGGGCAACTCAAACAGAAACTCAGTGATGCAGAAAAACAACAACAACAAGCGCAAAAGGCAGCAAACCAAGGTGTCCCAGAACAAGCCAGAGAACTGTTGCTACAGCGTATAGGAGAAACACCTCGGTTGGAGGATGCTTATCTTACTGCTGTGGAAAAAGAGCTAGAGCGTTTAATTGAACATACCAGCAACCAAAATACCTCAGCAAAAAATAGCGCAACGTACATTATTGGTCAGTTTCGTGGCAAGGATAAATGGTCACATATTGCATTACAACGTGAATGGGCAGTTGGTTTGGCCGCATTGGATGATTGCGTTGCCTATTTTCATGAACTAGAAAAGGAAGGTTTGCCTGCCTTAGTTGAACAGTTTGAACAGCGTCTGCAAAAACATACCATGCAGTCTTTAAGTGTGATTCAGAATCGCCTTGAGGCAGATAGAGAAGAAATTACTGACCGTATTGCCATAATTAATCAGGTTTTACGGCGTACAGAATTTAAGTCTGGCAGCTATCTAAGACTAGGATACAAAAAGGAAAAGTATCCACACGTCATAGATTTTGAGCAAAAACTAAAATGGGTCGTATCTAGTATTAATAGTATTGAATATGAACAACGTTTTAAAAAGTTAGCTGAATTAATTTCTATTTTAGAAAAAGCGAGTAACTCGGTTACAGCGCATACTTTTGAAAGCCAGCGTTTACTTGATCCTCGTCATCAAATGTCTTTCTATGCAGAAGAAGTCGATTTGGCTACAGAAGAAATACGAGATGTTTTGGAGTCATCGAGTGGTAAATCTGGCGGAGAAAAAGAATCATTTGCTGGAACCATTGTGGCAGCGAGTTTGGCTTATGTATTAACACCAGACGGCTATGATTATCCAATCTACAGTACAGTGTTTTTAGATGAAGCTTTTTCAAACACAGCTGAAGCGGTTAGTCGTCGAGTACTCAAAGTATTTAAGGCGTTGAAAATTCATGTCAATTTAATCACACCTTATAAAAACTTGAATTTAGCGCGTGAGTCAGCACGTTCTTTATTAATTGCCGAGCGTGATATTGAGAAACATGAAAGTCATTTATGTGAAATTACTTGGCAGGAAATTGATGAAAAAATGGCGCAAAAACAACAGCAACTGCATAGAGAGGCACAACAGTTTGGGGTGCAGTTAGATGCCTAAAATTGAGAAGTGGGGATTACTTCCAAATACCGTTTTGGGTATTTTGCATAAAAAAGAATGGGAAAATCGTCGAAATTTAAAGCAGCGGTTGTTAAATCAACGTCCTTTTCCAATCGAAATTTCACTGAAAGTGCCCACAGACCAACAAGCTAGAGATAATTTGGGTCATTTTCATGCTTTTTTTAAAGCGTGGACAGATTTTGCTTATCCTGAACTGGTTGAATGGCAAGAACGGCAGTATCGACAACTTTCAGAACAACGTGTTCCAGTAAAGTTACGAATTTTTTCTTTACAGCAGCTTACTGAGCTTTTAGGAACAGAGCAACAACTTGAAAACTGGTTGGATAAAATATCCAGCTTTTTGAAGCAGTCTTTTGTGCATGATCGTCATCAGCACCGTTTATTTCAAACTTTAATTCATCATTTAGAGCAGATAGAACGCTATAGCCAACAAGAATGGCAATGGTTGATTCAGCTGATTGAACAGCTGAAACCGAATATGGGGGGCAGGGCTTTATTTAAGGGCCTTGCCATTAAGCGCTGTAAACACGAAGTTTCTTGAGCAGAACTTATTGCTGACGGAGGCAATTTGCAATGTACTTTATGATGATGAGATCGTACTGGCTGGAGGGTTGTTGGCATGGCTAGATTGCTTAGATAGCCCCAAAGGTTGGTTGACGATCAAACCCGTCTGCCCAAATGTGCAGGAAAAATTGGGAGGACTCCCCGTTTTTCAATTGTCCACAGAGGTGCTAGATCAATTTGAGTTACCTGCGGAACGAATAATTGTAGTTGAAAATATTCAGTCAGGTTTAGCGTGCCCTTACTTGGAAAATAGTATTGTGGTTTGTGGTGGGGGTAAAAATATTACATGGATGAAGGCCAAGTGGTTACAGTATAAACAGGTTTTTTATTGGGGAGATATCGACTCTGAAGGTTTAAATATTTTAAGTATGGTTCGGCAAAAAATTCCACACGTGATTGCTTTAATGATGGATGAAGCCACAGTGTTACAGTTCCAAAATCATATGGTGGATGAACCAGACTCTATTTTTAGTGAGCCACAATATCTCACTGCTGACGAGTTAAAATTATTTCATGATTTGCGTGCACAGACATTTAAAAATAGGCGTTTAGAGCAAGAGCGCATTTCGGTTGATTGGGTGCATCGTTATTTAGAGTTACTTTGAAAATTAATTTGATTGATAATAAGGGGTGAACCGTACCGGGTTTGTCAGAGACCAACTTTCTTGAGAGAATGTTCCAATGACAAAACCAAAATATACCCCTGAAATCAGAGAAAGAGCGGTTCAATTATTGATTGAATCTGAAAAAGATTATCCTTCTACTTGGGCTGCAATCAC
>NZ_VPAP01000024.1:0-39142 GCF_013419195.1 Acinetobacter sp. YH12099
ATTCATATTGAACTGAACAAGGTTGTTGTAACGTTTGACAAGGCGCTGATCTAAGCGAGAGATGTTAAAATTGAAGAGCATGCTCTTCAATTTAACGCAAAACATGGAAATTGTGTAGATACCTATGCCTAGAAGGAGAGGGAATGTTCAAAATATTAGTTGACCACTACACTTTAGTGATTTGAAAGCTTAAAGTATCTATCTTAAAAAATTCCACAAATACATAAAAACATTTTTAACACTGTTTGGAAATAAGAATCCCCAAATAGCAAAAAAGAGTGATGATGCCAATACGATACTGACAGGACTGGTTTGTGTATTGATAAAGAGTCCCCAGACTGGAATTAAAATCAGTCCTAACACAGCCCCAGAAAGCGCATAAACAAATGCATGAATGATGCGATTTTCCATCTTATTTTCCTCTATTTTTATCGCAGTATAATCTATAAGCTCGGCTGTATGATTTATAGGCAATAAAAAACCCCTCAAAGAGGGGCATCGCGTGTAGTCATCTTTATTAAAACTTAAAGATATTCTACATTCACAATTTCATATTCCACTTCGCCTTGCGGAGTGACAATTTTGGCTTCATCGCCTTCATTTTTGCCCAACAAACCGCGTGCAATAGGCGAATTCACTGAAATTTTATTGATTTTAAAATCAGCTTCATCATCACCTACAATCTTGTAGGTTTTTTGCTCTTCGGTGTCTAGGTTTTCAATGGTCACAGTCACACCAAAAACCACACGTCCGTTTTGTTCCAATTCTTTAACATCAATTACTTGGCAAGCGCCTAATTTACCTTCGATGTCTTGGATACGACCTTCGCAGAAACCTTGCTGTTCACGTGCGGCATGGTATTCAGCATTTTCTTTTAAATCGCCATGTTCACGCGCTTCTGCAATCGCTGCAGTAATACGTGGACGTTCAACCGATTTAAGTTGTTGTAATTCTTGCTCTAAAGCGTGTTTACCTTCAGGCGTCATAGGATAACGTTGCATGTTGTCCCTCTTTAAAAATATTGAAGTCTATAAATGAAAAAAGCCCGCCACCCGAAAGGTGACGGGACTTTATTGAAATGTATTAACCTACAGTAAGATCTTGCAGGCGATATACATCCATTGGTAATTTAATCGCTAAGGCTTGGCATACAGCATCTGCGCCATTCAAGGTCGTGGTGTAATACACTTTACCTTGCAATGCAGAACGACGGATTGAGAATGAATCCTGCTGAGCCTGTTTGCCTTCAGAAGTATTGATGATGAGGTGAATCTCACCATTTTTCAAGCGGTCTACAATGTGTGGGCGACCTTCAGTCACTTTATTCACACGTTCACACTCAATACCTGCATCGGTGATGACTTTATGCGTACCACCCGTTGCAACAAGTTTGAAGCCAAAATCAGCCAATTGTTTTGCAATACGCGCCACATGCGGTTTATCTGACTCACGTACAGATAAGAATGCATGTTTTACTTCGCCTTCAGTTGGGATTCCTGGTAAGCGATCATTCGAGCCTAACACAGCTTTATAGAATGCTTCACCAAAAGTTTTGCCCACACCCATCACTTCACCTGTAGATTTCATCTCAGGCCCAAGCACAGGGTCTACACCAGGGAACTTGTTGAATGGGAACACAGCTTCTTTCACAGAGAAGTGTTGCGGAATAATTTCTTTAGTAAAGCCTTGTGCTTCTAAAGATTGACCTGCCATACAACGTGCTGCAACTTTAGCCAATGATTCGCCAATACACTTAGAAACGAACGGAACAGTACGTGATGCACGTGGGTTCACTTCTAAGATATAAACGTCATTGCCTTTCACTGCAAACTGTACGTTCATTAGACCAATAACGCCCAACTCTTTTGCCATTGCAACAGTTTGACGACGCATTTCGTCCTGTACTTCATCTGACAATGAATAAGGTGGAATTGAACATGCTGAGTCGCCAGAGTGAATACCTGCTTGTTCGATGTGCTGCATAATACCGCCAATCACCACATCTTTACCGTCAGATACGCAGTCTACGTCAACTTCAATCGCATCATCCAAGAAACGGTCTAACAGTACAGGTGCATCGTTAGATGCTTGAACTGCATCACGCAAGTAGCGTTTCAATTCTTCTTCGTTATACACGATTTCCATTGCACGACCACCCAATACATAAGATGGACGAACAACGAGCGGGTAACCCACTTTCGCTGCTTCTGCGATACCTTCTTCAGCAGATTTTACAATGCTGTTGTTAGGCTGACGCAATTGCAGACGTTGAATCATTTGCTGGAAACGCTCACGGTCTTCTGCACGGTCAATTGCATCTGGTGATGTACCAATAATTGGCGCACCTGCCTCTTCTAAAGCGCGTGCCAATTTCAATGGAGTTTGACCACCGTACTGTACGATAATGCCTTTTGGCTTTTCAGTACGTACGATTTCAAGTACATCTTCCAAAGTAATTGGTTCAAAGTACAAACGGTCTGAAGTGTCGTAATCGGTAGATACTGTTTCAGGGTTACAGTTCACCATGATGGTCTCAAAACCATCTTCACGCATTGCAAGCGCAGCGTGTACACAGCAGTAATCGAATTCGATACCTTGACCGATACGGTTTGGACCACCGCCAATCACCATGATCTTGTCTTTCGCTGAAGGATTCGACTCACACTCTTCATCGTAAGTTGAATACATATATGCTGTGTCAGATTCAAACTCTGCAGCACAGGTATCTACACGTTTATAAACTGGGGTTACGCCCAAGTTCCAACGGTGTTTACGGAATTGCTTTTGTGAAATTCCCATCAAGTTCGCAATACGCAAGTCAGATAAACCTTTACGTTTGAACGAACGGATGTTGTCAGCGTTTAGATCGCCAAAACCTAAAGTTTTGATTTCATTTTCAGTGTTCACGATGTCTTGAATTTGAATTAAGAACCAACGGTCAATTTTGGTCGCTTCAAAAACTTCGTCCAAGCTAAAGCCATGACGGAATGCGTCAGCCACGTACCAAATACGCTCAGGGCCTGGAACTTTTAATTCAACTAAAATTTTGTCGCGTGCGCCTTCAGCACCCACTTCAATTTGTTCGTCAAAACCACACGCACCAGTTTCTAAACCACGAAGCGCTTTATTTACAGACTCTTGGAAATTACGGCCAATTGCCATGACTTCACCTACAGATTTCATCTGTGTGGTTAAAGTCGCGTCTGCTTGCGGGAACTTTTCAAAGTTGAAACGTGGAACTTTAGTGACAACGTAGTCAATTGATGGTTCAAATGCCGCAGGAGTGGTACCGCCTGTGATGTCATTTTTCAGTTCATCAAGGGTATAACCCACAGCCAATTTCGCTGCAACTTTTGCAATTGGGAAACCAGTGGCTTTAGATGCAAGTGCAGATGAACGAGATACACGTGGGTTCATCTCAATCACAACCATACGACCAGTATTCGGGCAAATACCGAACTGAACGTTAGAACCACCTGTTTCTACACCAATTTCACGAAGTACCGCTAAAGATGCATTACGCATCAATTGGTATTCTTTGTCCGTCAAAGTTTGCGCAGGAGCAACGGTGATTGAGTCACCAGTGTGCACGCCCATTGGGTCAAAGTTTTCGATTGAACATACGATGATACAGTTGTCGTTTTTATCACGTACAACTTCCATCTCATATTCTTTCCAACCAATAAGTGATTCATCAATCAATAATTGTTTGGTTGGAGAAAGATCGAAACCGCGTTCACAGATTTCAAGGAATTCTTCTTTGTTATATGCGATACCGCCACCAGAACCACCCATGGTGAATGATGGACGAATAATCACAGGGAAGCCAAAGCGAGATTGAATCTCAAGTGCTTCTTCCATAGATTCAGCAATTGCTGCTTTTGGACACTCAAGACCAATTTTGCGCATTGCTTCATCAAACAATTTACGGTCTTCGGCTTTTTCAATCGCGTCTTTGGTTGCACCAATTAATTCAACATTGTATTTGGCTAAAATACCGTTGGCATCTAATGCAAGCGCACAGTTCAATGCAGTTTGACCACCCATGGTCGGAAGTACTGCATCTGGACGTTCTTTTTCAATGATTGCTGCAACAGTCTGCCAAGTGATTGGCTCGATATAAGTTGCATCTGCCATTGCAGGGTCAGTCATGATGGTCGCAGGGTTCGAGTTTACCAAAATAACGCGGTAACCTTCTTCACGCAGCGCTTTACATGCTTGAGCACCAGAATAGTCAAACTCACAAGCCTGACCAATAACAATAGGACCAGCACCAATAATTAAGATGCTTTTAATATCCGTACGTTTAGGCATTATTTCGCTCCTTAATTACTTCTTAGCGGCTTCAATAAGTTCGATGAAATGATCGAACAAGAGTGCGCAGTCATGTGGACCTGAACTTGCTTCTGGGTGACCTTGGAAGCTAAATGCAGGCTTGTCTGTACGATGAATACCTTGGTTTGTGCCATCGAACAATGAACGATGCGTTGAACATACATTGCTTGGTAAGGTGCTTTCATCTACCGCGAAGCCGTGGTTCTGAGAAGTAATCATCACTGTACCAGTTTCTAAGTTCTGTACAGGATGGTTTGCGCCGTGGTGACCGTGCGGCATTTTCATTGTTTTTGCACCTGATGCAAGTGCAAGAATTTGGTGACCTAAACAGATACCAAATACAGGAGTATTCGTGGTTTCTACAATTGTTTTTACAGCTTCAATTGCGTAGTCACATGCAGCAGGATCGCCAGGGCCATTTGACAAGAAAATGCCATCTGGGTTTAACGCAAGGACTTTTTCAGCAGGGGTTTGTGCAGGAACAACGGTTAATTTGCAACCGCGGTCTGCGAGCATACGCAGGATGTTGGTTTTGACACCGTAATCGTATGCAACCACATGATATTTAAGTTCAGGTTGAGTAAAGCCTTTGCCAAGTTCCCATGAACCTTCAGTCCATTCAAAACCTTCAGGGTCGCAGCATACTTTTGCAAGATCTAAGCCGTTTAGGCCGCCAAATGCACGTGCTTTTGCAATTGCTTCTTCTTCAGTGATATTTTCACCAGCAAGAATACAACCGTTTTGCGCACCTTTGGAACGTAAAATACGGGTCAATTTACGGGTATCAATATCGGCAATTGCAACAACATTGTGTTGTTGTAAGTATTCGCCTAAAGATTGAGTAGAACGGAAGTTACTGTGTAATAAAGGCAAATCACGGATAATTAAACCGTTTGCCCATACTTTATGAATTCGACCTGACTCAACATCTTCATCATTGCAACCAGTGTTCCCAATATGTGGGTAAGTTAATGTCACAAGTTGTTGTGCATAACTCGGGTCGGTCAAAATTTCTTGATAGCCAGTCATGGCAGTGTTAAAAACGACTTCACCAGTCGTGCTTCCCGTTGCACCGATAGACGTACCTTTAAAGATTGTACCGTCGGCGAGGGCTAAAATGGCGGGGGTGCTCAAACCAAAGCTCCTGAACTAAAACCACAAAAATAGGGCTGTAAAAAAGCGAGTAGACGAAAAAAAAGGAAGGTCAATATTTAAACCTACCCTCCTATGTCTGCTCGCTTGAACTTAACATTGCATTATACGCATGAACTCGCCAAAAGTCCATTGTGAATCTAACGAATATGTAAGATAAAAGACTTGCTTTTTTTGCTAGGTTTATGTTTTAGCGTGTAGTCCAAATGTAAGCAATCTACGATTGTTAGACAATCCAAAACCCATTTGAGTCTAAATTGCCTTATGCTTAATTTATAGACAACAACGACCTTGGGTAAAAGCGAATGACTGAACAAGATAAATCAGCCACTGAACCACAAAACAGTGCAATCAAAGCAGTAAGTGAAGGCGCTGAAAGGCTTGAAAAAGTAACGCATGATGCCAAAGAGCAGGTGCTTGATGTAGTTGCGGAAACGCAAGAAAAACTTCAAGCCGAAGCAAAACAACTCAATGCCAGCGTGCAAGAGCAATTGGGTCAGTTAAAGCAAGATGTGTTGCAAAAAATTGAAGCTTTAAAAGCACAATTTGGTAGTTCACCTAAAGATTTAGGCGAATTAAAAGACTTTGTAAAAACTGAATTTAGCGCAATTATTGAAGATCTTTCTAAACTTGGTAAAGAGTTGAAAGAAGATGTCAGCAGCATTTCAGTAAAACACAAAGACCAATTGGCTGAAACGTTTAAGCGTTCTAAAGAGCACACACTAGAAGCGTGGAAAAAAGTAAATCCATCAAAAACTGAAACTAATGATGAAACTGATCAAGCATAATCCAGTTTAATCTGTTGCTGATTCAGCCATAAAAAAAAGTGAGGTCATGCGCCTCACTTTTTTATTTAAATTTCTTGCTCAAACCAAAAACTAGTTGTTTCAATCTAAACTACTATTAATCACAGTTAGAACTGATGTAGCCAATCGCGCTTATTGTGAAAATCGGCGGCAGGGCTGCTGTGTTGCATGGCATAAAATTGCTCGCCTTGACTGGTTTTGAGCACAGCCGTCAGCCCAATAAACAAATCTGTCCATTTCAGTTTATGTTTCAGCATAAATTCGGTTAAATCCAAACTGACATTTAAACCATAATGCGTACGTTTTAGCTGATTCAACTCAATATCATAAGCGGCCACGGGTGGCATTTGCTCAGGATAACGATATTCTTCAAAGGCATAGGCTTGCCAAGCTTGAGAAGGGGAGAGATTGATTTCACGATAAAAATCTTCGCCCTGAACGCCAATGAAAATTTCAAAGCAGGTCTGTTCCCACAAAAAGTCCTGACGCGGATGTGAAGCCACCAATGCAGGCCATTCGACCCATTGATTCGGATCACGCAGCCAATAACCTACATTTAAGCTAAACGGACTTTGTTGTTCAATTGCACCGACCAAAGAAATCGCTTGAAACTGACGATCAAAGGCGCTGAGTTCGTAACTTGCCATATAAGCTTAGTTAGACAAATGAGCGTGACGAACTAAATTTGACAACTTGGCATTTTGTTTTGCTGCTTTTTTATAAAGTAAAGCAATTTTACCAATTGTTTGTACCACTTCAGAACCTGTTGCTGCAGCAATTTCAGTAATTACAGCTGCACGTACTTCACGGTCTTCACCACCAATTTTAACTTTAATCAATTCGTGATCGTTTAAAGCACGGTTGGTTTCTTCAATTACATTTTCAGTCAAACCTTGACCGCCAACCATCACTACAGGGTTAAGTGCATGACCAATTTGACGTAAACGCTTGCGTTCCTGAATAGAGAGAGCCGCCATAAAGATAACCTAATTTTAAAAACGGCTTAGTATAACAAAAGCCAATTTGAAACGCTGTAAATTCTATGCAAATAATCCGCGATCTTGCAGCAGTACAAAAATATCAAAATTGAACATTTGCTTAGGTTTATCCATTAGTGATGAGTGTGGTTTTTTATGCCACAGTACAGAAATAAGCGATGGATTTAATAGAAAAAACTTGTCAGTTATTGGCATTTAGATACAGATGTCTACTGCAAGCTTGCTAATTTTCACGTACAATCGCAATTTAGATGGCTATTCGTTACTAAGAGAGTTATGGCAACACGCATTACCAACCAAAAGTTATCCAAAAGTAGTCGTGCGTGGATGAGAGAGCACCTAGATGATCCCTTTGTGAAAAGAGCGCAAAAAGAAGGGTATCGTGCACGTGCTGCATACAAACTACTTGAGATTCAAGAAAAATATAAACTGATCAAACCGGGCATGACGGTGGTGGACTTAGGTGCAGCACCAGGTAGTTGGTCGCAAATCGCAGGGAAACTTGTCGGCGACAAAGGTTTGGTGATCGCTTCCGATATTTTGGAAATGGACGCACTACCAGATGTGACCTTTTTACAAGGTGACTTCCGCGAAGAAGAAGTTTTCGAAAAATTGTTAAATATTTTAAACGGACGCACGGTAGACGTTGTAATTTCCGATATGGCCCCCAATACATCAGGTAATAAAGCTGTAGATCAACCGCGTCAAATTTACTTATGTGAGTTGGCTCTCGATTTTGCCAATCGCGTATTGGGACCTAATGGTCAGTTTGTGGTCAAAGTGTTCCAAGGTTCGGGATTTGACGAATTTCGTAAACAGGTCGTGGACAGTTTTGATGTGTTAAAGACAGCAAAACCCGCTGCTTCACGGGCGCGTTCCAAAGAAGTATTCCTTATTGGACAAGGACGTAAAAAAGCGTCTAAATAAAGTTTACTTGCCAAGCCGTTAAAAATTGTGCATTTTGTACGTTTTTAATGAATTGTCTAGCTGATCTTCAGCTTTTTGAATGAAAGGTCACCCAGTAACGGGCATGATCAAATTAGATTGATATGGGAATAAAGCTTTGAGCGATCTCTTCAAGAATGCCGTATTGTGGCTGATTATACTTGGTGTGCTGATTCTAATTTTCAGCAACATCAATAACAGTGAAAAGCCAACTGCAATGAACTATTCAGAGTTCGTTACAGCGGTGAATGCTGGTCAAATTAAGCAAGTCACAATTGATGGCGAAAGAATTAGTGGCGAAAAAGTCAACGGCTCGTCCTTTGAAAGCATTCGTCCAGCAGTTCAAGACCCTGAACTGATGCCGAATCTGATTAAAAACAACGTTGTTGTTGAAGGTACTGCACCTCAACGTCAAGGTTTGTTAATGCAACTATTGATCGCAAGTTTCCCTGTACTTTTAATCATTTTGTTATTCATGTTCTTTATGCGCAACATGGGTGGCGGTGCAGGTGGTAAAAACGGCCCGATGAGCTTTGGTAAATCTAAAGCCAAAATGTTGTCTGAAGACCAAATTAAAGTCACATTTGCCGATGTAGCAGGTTGTGACGAAGCAAAACAAGAAGTGGTTGAAATTGTAGATTTCTTAAAAGACCCTGCTAAATTCAAGCGTTTAGGTGCAACTATTCCTAAAGGTGTGTTGATGGTAGGTCCACCGGGTACAGGTAAAACCTTATTGGCCAAAGCCATTGCAGGTGAAGCCAAAGTACCATTCTTTAGCATTTCTGGTTCTGACTTCGTTGAAATGTTCGTGGGTGTAGGTGCTTCTCGTGTTCGTGATATGTTTGAGCAAGCTAAACGCCATGCACCATGTATCATCTTTATTGATGAGATTGATGCGGTAGGTCGTCACCGTGGTTCAGGTACAGGTGGTGGTCACGATGAACGTGAGCAAACACTTAACCAAATGCTTGTTGAAATGGACGGTTTTGAAGGCAATGAAGGCATTATTGTTATCGCTGCGACAAACCGTGCCGATGTACTGGATAAAGCTTTATTGCGTCCAGGTCGTTTTGACCGTCAAGTCATGGTTGGCTTGCCAGACATTAAAGGTCGTGAGCAAATTCTGAATGTTCACTTGAAAAAACTGCCTTCAGTTACAGGTGTAGATGTCAAAGTCTTGGCACGTGGTACACCAGGCTTCTCTGGTGCGCAATTGGCGAACCTTGTGAATGAAGCTGCATTGTTTGCTGCCCGTCGTAATAAAAATACGGTGGATATGCACGACTTTGAAGATGCTAAAGATAAGTTGTATATGGGCCCTGAACGTAAGTCGATGGTGCTGCGTGAAGAAGAACGTCGTGCAACGGCTTATCATGAAGCAGGTCATGCGATTGTTGCTGAAATGCTGCCGGGTACAGACCCTGTGCATAAAGTAACGATTATGCCGCGTGGCTGGGCATTGGGTGTGACATGGCAATTGCCTGAACATGACCAAACTAGCCATTATAAAGACAAAATGCTGAACGACTTGTCTATCTTGTTTGGTGGTCGTATTGCAGAAGAAGTCTTTATTAATCAAATGTCGACAGGTGCATCGAATGACTTTGAGCGTGCGACTAAATTAGCACGTGCGATGGTGACCAAATACGGTATGTCTGACAAGTTAGGCGTAATGGTCTATGAAGACGATACACAACAATCATTCATGGGTAGTTTAGGCAGCCGTACCATTTCTGAAGCCACCCAGCAACAAGTGGATGCTGAAGTTCGTCGTATTATTGATGAGCAATATAAAGTTGCCCGCGATATTTTGGAAAATAACCAAGACATTGCCCACGCAATGGTAAAAGCATTGTTGGAATGGGAAACCATTGATCGTGACCAAATCCGCGACATTATGGAAGGTCGTGAGCCACAGCCACCGAAAGTGTATATTGCAGACAATCCTGTGATTGATGTAACACCAACTGATGGTCCAAGCACACCGCCACCATTACCAGCGAGCTAATCAGTTCACATAATGTTAAAAAGAGTCTTTGTATAAAGGCTCTTTTTTTATTCGTGTGGTTTATGCGCCGTTGCAACAGGAATATTGGTAATGTTGAAGCGCACTGAAAAGAATTCAACATCTTCAAAATTACCCTTGTTAAAATAAGCTTTTCAAATTGAAAGGAAGACCAGCATGCAGCTGATGCCATTACCCAAGCGCGTATTGCAATGTGGACGTTTGCGTTTAGATTTATCTCAGCCGCATGTGATGGGAATTCTAAATGTGACACCAGACTCGTTTAGTGATGGTGGGCGACATAATGAAAAAGATGCTGCTGTGGCGCGTGCTTTGGAAATGATGGCAGAAGGTGCAACCGTGATTGATATTGGCGGCGAATCAACACGTCCAGGAGCTAGTCCTGTGAGTGTAGAAGAAGAAATTCGTCGTGTGGTTCCTGTGGTAGAAGCCTTATCTGCTTATGATGTGGTACTTTCGATTGATACGTCACAGCCCGAAGTGATTCGTGCTGCCGTAGCTGCAGGGGCGCATATCTGGAATGATGTACGTGCGCTGACCCGCCCCAATGCGTTGCACACAGCCGCTGAGTTAAATATTCCCGTGATTATTATGCACATGCGTGGTGAACCGACTACCATGAACAATTTAGATCAATATGATGATGTCACAGCAGATGTGATTGCAGAATTGCAGCAACGTGTCGCTGATGCTTTGGCGGAAGGGGTCAAGCCTGAAAATATCATGATTGATCCGGGTTTTGGTTTTGCTAAAAATGCACAACAGAACTTGAAATTGTTAAATGAGTTGTATCAACTGAATGGTATGGGGTATCCAATTTTATCGGCATTGTCTCGTAAACGCTTTATTGGTGAAGCTTTGGGTGGGGCAGAGCCAACACAGCGTGCAGTTGGTTCTGTAGCGGCACATTTACTCAGTATTCAGCAAGGTGCTTGTATGGTGCGTGCGCATGATGTTAAGGCTATGTCTGATGCCATTAAAGTCTGGCAAGCAATGCTGTTAGCAAATTAATCGCTGTTTATAGATTTGGGGCGAAGCTAGAATTAAAGCCCTGCTTATGCTATATAGGCACGCTTGAATCTCTGTATTTTTGAGTGCCTGTATGTTTGCAGATTTACTTCTCCCGATGTTTGATGATGAATTTTATCCTGATATTTTAGTTGCTGAGTTAAAACAACTGATTCAACAGTTTGCAAAACACGTGTCTAAATCCAATTTATCTGAAACCGATATTTATCATTTTGCTGATCAGACCGTGCAAGCCATCAATAAAATGAAACCACAATTTGAAGATCTGGATTCAGATTTGGACGATACCGCAGCAGATTATATTGCTGAGGCGATGATGATGGTGCTGCAAGATCAAGGCTATTTCGAGATTGAAATGGAAGAGTTGATTGCAACGAGAGAGTGGTGATAGGTCACTCTCTTTCAGCTTTAATTTATGGGTGATTCAATAAATCATCTAAAACATCATCCAAATGGCAACTTTGCTGTGTATGTAGTTCTGCAATTTCCCGAACATTCAACGTATATAGCCCATTATGTTCATTCGGCTGTGCAATTAAATTGACCCAAAACTTTGTATTTTGTTGCAGCAAAGTTTTGAGTTGCTTTTCTTCTTCAGGATTTTGGAAATTTAATAAATATAAATTGTTGCCTAAGCTGCAACGACGTAATTGTAATTCTTGATTTTTATATTGCAATGTTCCTGCAAAAACATCATAAAATTCTGCATCAGTTTCAATTGGGTTTACGGATTCGGTTGCTGACTCAAGGCTGGGATTTTGTGCATGGCTTGCAAAACTGAGCAAGCAGCATAAACAGATCACCCATTTGAAAGAGAAGATAAAGCGTTGTAGAGACATTTCAAATCATCGGCACATAAGTGTTATCGTTTTCAATATTATATTTTTTAGGCATAAAAAAACCAGCTTAATGCTGGAGTTCTTTATTTGCACCATTTGAATGATTTGATTCATTAAAATGGTGCCCGAGGCCAGACTCGAACTGGCACGCTTTGAGGGCGGGGGATTTTAAATCCCCTGTGTCTACCGATTTCACCACTCGGGCATGTGCGCAATAATAGAGGACGAAATAAATCTTGGCAAGTAAATTTATTTACAATTGCTTTCTTTTCAATCAATTCAACTTATTAGCTTGAAAAAAGTTCGGTTTGCAGTATATTTCTGCTGTTTGTCATCAATATTTCATGAATTTGAGATCAAAGCGAAATCATAAATTTCTATGTTGAGCGCTCAAGAAAAATAAAAGGAATATTCATGAACATTCGCTTAACTCGCCGCGAGCTGATTCAAAAAAGTTTGGCTGGTTTTGGGGCGTTGTCATTGCCAGTCGCATTAACTGCATGTGGTGATGACAATGAAAATACAGCAGAAAATGCATTAAAGGTGCAGTTTTTGCATGGTGTCGCCAGTGGTGATCCGCTGCATGATCGTATCATTTTATGGACACGTGTAACGCCAAGTGACATGGCAGCATGCATTGAAGTGGTTTGGGAAATTGCCAGCGATGAGGCGTTTAAGCAATTGGTAAATACTGGCAAAGTACAAACCAGCGCAGCGCAAGATTTTACTGTTAAAGTGGACGCAGATCGTTTACAGGCAGGGACTAAATATTATTACCGTTTCCGCTTTGGTAATACGGTTTCTGCTATAGGACAGACCAAAACCTTGCCACAACGCAGCGATCAAGTGAAATTTGCGGTCTGTTCTTGCTCGAACTATCCCGCAGGTTATTTTCATGTGTATAAAGAAATTGCACAGGAAAACAATCTGGATGTGATTATTCACTTGGGTGATTATATTTATGAATATGGACAAGGTGGCTACGCGACTGACGATGCAAAACAGTTAGGACGTACCTTTGCTGCAGACAATGATAAAGAAATTATCAAGTTAGATGATTATCGTAAACGTTATGCTTTATATCGTACCGATGCTGATTTGCAGACTGCTCACCAACGCCATCCATTTATTGTCATTTGGGATGACCATGAACTCAGTAATGATACTTGGGAAGCGGGTGCAGATAATCATCAAGAAGGTGAAGGCAGCTTTATAGAACGTAAAATTGCCGCATTACAGGCTTATTTCGAGTGGATGCCAATTCGTCCAGTTGCAGAAAATGATCATTTGA
Source organism: Acinetobacter sp. YH12099 (assembly GCF_013419195.1). Taxonomy (NCBI): domain Bacteria; kingdom Pseudomonadati; phylum Pseudomonadota; class Gammaproteobacteria; order Moraxellales; family Moraxellaceae; genus Acinetobacter; species Acinetobacter sp. YH12099. Next base: position 13,422 of record NZ_VPAP01000024.1, read on the forward strand.
ATATTTATCGCCAGTTTGATTTTGGTGGTTTGGTGAATTTGATGATGCTGGATACGCGTATTTTGGCGCGTCATAAGCAATTAGATTATGCTAACTATATGACGGCAGAAGGTATTGATGCTGCTAAATTTCAGGCAGATTTATTTAGTGATCAACGCACATTGATGGGTGGAGTTCAACGAGAATGGTTGCAAAAGCAGTTGGGGCAGTCTAAGGCTACTTGGAATGTTTTGGCTCAACAAGTGTTGATGGCGAAAATACTGATTCCACAAGAACTGTTATTGCCTTTAGCGAAAATCACCAATGGTGATCAGCAACCTGAAACACTTGCACAAATGAAGCAGAAAATTACAGAATTGGTCACGCTGAAATTGCGTTTAAAAGCGAATGATCCAACTTTGACAGCAGTAGATAAGGCACGTTTGTATGCGGTTGCACCTTATAACCTCGATGCTTGGGATGGTTATGCCTACGAGCGAGAAGTTGTGTATGGGACATTGCAGCAACTTGGGAAAAAAGCAGTGGTGTTGGCAGGTGATACTCACAATGCTTGGGCTGCAACCTTGCATACACATGAAACAAATCATAAGGTTGGGTTGGAATTCGCGACCAGCTCGGTATCATCGCCCGGAATTGAGTATTACTTAAATGTGCCTGCAGACGAAATGGCAGCGTTGGAATATGCCTTTCAAGAACTGATTGATGAACTGGATTATTGCAACTTAAATCAACGTGGTTATTTAACGGTGACTTTTGATCGTGCGCAAGTGGTTGCAGATTGGAAGTTTATAGATACGGTTAAGGCACGTGAATACAAACTCGATGATACGCGTGGTCATCAACAGAAGTATGGTGTAGACTTAAAACCAATCATTGATGTCGCTAAAACTGCTTAAAATTGGTGTGATATTTACAGAAAACCGAGTCTAAGTTGCTCGGTTTTTTTTGATGATTAAGCGGAGGTTTTTAATCGAGTTTATCTTGAATATAACTGTCTAAATCTATGTATTTAATGCTTTTACATAAATTGTGTTCAACCTGCATCAGTTGTTGATGTAACTGAATTGCATGTTGATATTGCTGATTCAATTGGGCAAAACGAGGGCTATTTTTATTGGAAAAATACATCCGATATTGAATTTTAGCAGCTTGACGATATGACCAATACGCAGCACGGCGAAATTGCGTTAAGCAATATTTTCGTTCAAGGCTTATGTGGTCACGGAACATATTCTCTTTATAGAAACGTACAAAACCAAAACTGATGCAGAAAAAGAATAAAATCCCTTGCAGAATTGCACTCTGAAAATAGGCGAAATTTACCGCTTGTAGCAGAATCAATACTGCTATTTTTATGGTGGCATGTTGCTGTAGTTGATACCACGATGCCGAACTGTGTTTAATTTGATACAACACATAAGGTAGAAGCAGCATAAAACCTAACATGATGGCTAAAATCGCCAATGCCTTGGCTTGAAAGGCATCGTACTGCGTTACAAAGTTTTGAATCCCGTGCGCCAGACTGATTGAAATAGGAATAAAAATCAGGCAGGCCAAGACCCATGGAATCATTTCTTTCCAATCATCCAGCATGCCTTTGCTTTGAATAAAACCATAAAACAAAATATTTCTTTTAAATGCAGCAGGGTATTGTTGTTGCAATTGCTGCAAATCAAGAAGCGCTTGTTTAGGGTTCATAGAGGCATCATTGAATATTGAATAAAGAGGGGAAAACCTAAAATTTAGGCATAAAAAAACCAGCTTAATGCTGGGTTCTTTATTTGCACCATTTTAATCTATTTTAAAATGGTGCCCGAGGCCAGACTCGAACTGGCACGCTTTGAGGGCGGGGGATTTTAAATCCCCTGTGTCTACCGATTTCACCACTCGGGCATAGTTTTACAAGATTGGAGGCGGAGGTCGGAATCGAACCGGCGTCCACGGAGTTGCAGTCCGCTGCATGACCACTCTGCCACCCCGCCGCGTCTTGTGATGCGTATATTAGCAAGCTCTGAAAAAAAAACAATACTATTAAATGAGCAGATGCACATTAATTCGACATATAGAATAAAATAGTCTAAATAATCATGTATTATTTGCAAAATTGATTCATATCAACATTTGGAGATGTGCCGTGGCATTAATTTTAGACGGTCGTGCATTGGCAAAACAAATTGAAGCTGATCTGTTAACACGTGTAGAAGCGTTAAAAGCAAAATCAGGTCGTACCCCAATTCTAGCGACTATTTTGGTCGGTGATGACGGTGCATCTGCAACTTATGTACGCATGAAGGGCAATGCTTGCCGTCGTGTGGGCATGGATTCTTTAAAAGTAGAATTGCCAACAGAAACCACCACAGAACAATTATTGGCAGAAATTGAAAAATTGAATGCCAATCCTGATGTGCATGGTATTTTGTTGCAACATCCAGTTCCTGCGCAAATTGATGAGCGTGCTTGCTTTGATGCAATTTCGCTTGAAAAAGATGTAGACGGTGTGACTTGCCTTGGTTATGGGCGCATGGCGATGGGTGAGGCTGCTTATGGTTCTGCAACGCCAGCAGGCATTATGACCATTTTAAAAGAAAACAACATTGAAATTGCAGGCAAACATGCTGTTGTTGTAGGTCGTTCAGCAATTTTAGGTAAACCAATGGCTGCGATGCTGCTTGAAGCCAATGCAACGGTAACAACTTGCCATTCACGTACACAAAACTTGGCAGACTTTGTAAAACAGGCCGACATTATTGTAGGTGCTGTTGGTAAAGCAGAATTGATTCAAAAAGACTGGATTAAGCCGGGTGCGGTAGTGGTTGATGCCGGTTTCCATCCACGTGATGGTGGCGGTGTGGGTGATATTCAACTACAAGGGATTGAAGAAATCGCTTCTGCATATACGCCTGTACCGGGTGGTGTTGGCCCAATGACAATTACGACATTAATTCGTCAAACGGTTGAAGCTGCTGAGAAAGCTTTAGGTTAAGTCTATTCTCCCTCTCCTTTAAGAAGGAGAGGGGACTTTTTTTAAATTAAAACGAATAAAAAACCAATGAGCTGTACCTTTCAATTTCTTCAAGCGCCTGAGCATCTTATACACGCTTTGCATGATGTGATACAAAATTGTGAATTGCAGGCTCAGCAGTTGCCAGAAACCGCTATTTCACTGTGGCTTATTCCGCCTGTATTTCCTACCGATAAGCTTGATGATGAAGTGATTCGTCGTATTTGGAATGATACGCCGTACTGGATTTTCTGTTGGGCTTCTGGACTCGCTATGGCGCAATGGTTGCTGGCAGAGCCGCAGCATGTCAAAGATAAGGTGGTTTTGGACTTTGGCTCAGGTTCTGGTGTGGTGGCTATTGCGGCTAAAATGGCAGGTGCAAAACGAGTGATTTGCTGTGATATTGACCCAGTGAGTCTGGCGGCTTGTCGTGCCAACGCAGAATTAAATGATGTCGCGCTTGAGTATTTAGATGACCTGTATCAAGCCGAGCAAGTGGATGTATTGTTGGCAGCAGATGTGTTGTATGACCAATGCAATCGTTTCTTTTTAGATGAATTTTTAAAGTTTGCACCCGAAGTGTGGGTGGCAGACAGTCGTGTGAAAAATTTTAGCCATCCACAATATATAAAAATAGATGAACGCAGTGCGACCACATGGCCTGATTTAGATGAAGCCAAAGAGTTTCGTAATGTGAGTTTTTATAAGACGCGATAAATCATCACGTCTTATATTTTAGATATTGTCGTTATATAAAATTAAGAACAGCTATAACGCACAATACGCAATGTGCTCGGGCGTGCATCTAGGGCTTGACGGGTGGCATAGTTTTCGCTGCTGTGTAATTCAGGTGTGTTCGACAAGCCAATAGAGGTGCGGCTTTGACCAAGTTGACGGCCATACGGGTTTTGTTGATGCGCAGCAGGATTGGCAATTTCATTAATACTTAATACACGCAATTGATAGGTTTTATGTGCACCTAGCTCTTTCTGGCAAGCACGTTGTAATTTGTTTTCATCACGTTGTTGATTCTGACGGCCTGCAAGGGTGTAAGCTAAAATAGCAGTATTTGCTGTTTTACTTTCAACTTTATATCCAACAAAGCTATTTTCACTTTGTTCAGGCAGGCTTTGACAAGCAGATAAACCTAACCCAAGTCCCGTCATAGCCAAAATAATCATTGTATTCTTCATGGTTTTATTCATGATCATGTCTCATGTTTTGATGTCATTTCATTCTTGTTTTAAGTATGCCATAGCTGAGTGGACAAAGCATGGCTTTGTTGGTGATGTGGTAGGCTGTCTATATTGGGGGTGATAAGTGTGTTTTGATGATGTCATGTTTTTACCTTGAATCTTCGTATTATTTAGTATTTACACATCAGCGGGGGATGTTGAAGCTGGAATGTTGATGTTTTTAGCAACTAAAATATTAGGGCAATAAAAAAGGTCACCGAAGTGACCTTTTCTTAGCAATCAGCGTTGAATTACGCAGATTTAACCGCTTCAAGTAAAGCAGCTTGACGTGCTTTCAATGCAGCAGGTAGGCGCTCACCAAGTTTGTTGAATAACTCAGTGTGGCTTTCTAACTCTTTGATCCATTGTTCTTTGTCTTGCGCTGTTACAGTTTCAAATTGCTCTTTAGAGAAATCTAAACCAGTCCAGTTCAATTGCTCATACGTTGGAACAAAACCAATTGGAGTTTCAACAGCTTCTGCACGACCTTCGCAACGATCAATGATCCACTCAAGTACACGCATGTTTTGACCAAAACCAGGCCATACGAAGTTGCCTTCTGCATCACGACGGAACCAGTTTACGTTGTAGATACCTGGTAATTTGTTGCCTGCAGCTTTTGCTTTTTCGCCAACTTTCTCACCCATTTCTAACCAGTGAGAGAAGTAGTCTGCCATGTTGTAACCAGCAAATGGAAGCATTGCAAATGGGTCGCGGCGTACAATACCTTGTTGACCAACGGCTGCTGCAGTCGTTTCAGAACCCATAGTTGCAGCTTTATATACGCCATCTACCCAGTCAAATGCTTCTGAAATTAGAGGCACTGTGTCTGCACGACGACCACCGAAGATGAACGCTGAAATTGGAACACCTGCTGGATTTTCCCAGTCAGCATCGATAGAAGGGCATTGACCTGCTGCAACAGTGAAGCGCGCATTTGGATGAGCTGCTTTTTCTGCGCCAGTATGTGGTTGACCTTTCCAGTTGGTTAAGTTTGCAGGAACTTCTTTAGATAGACCTTCCCACCATACTTCGCCGTTGTCAGTCACAGCAACGTTGGTATAAATCACGTCTTTGTGCAGAGTTGCCATACAGTTCGGGTTAGTCTTGGTGTTTGTACCAGGAGCAACACCGAAGAAACCAGCTTCAGGGTTAATTGCATATAAGCGACCATCTTCACCTGGTTTGATCCAAGCAATATCGTCACCTACAGTTTCAATTTTCCAGCCTTCATAACCTGCAGGTGGAATTAACATCGCAAAGTTGGTTTTACCACATGCAGAAGGGAATGCTGCTGCGATGTAGTGTTTTTCGCCTTGTGGATTGGTCACGCCTAAAATAAGCATGTGTTCTGCTAACCAGCCTTGTTCACGGCCCATTGCAGAAGCAATACGAAGCGCTAAGCATTTTTTACCCAATAATGCATTACCGCCGTAACCAGAACCATATGACCAGATTTCACGAGTTTCTGGATAATGTACGATGTATTTTTCTTTGTTACATGGCCAAGCAACGTCTTTCTCGCCTTCAGCCAATGGTGCGCCCACAGTGTGTACGCAAGGAACAAATTCGCCATCTGTGCCCAATACGTCATAAACAGCTTTACCCATACGAGCCATTTTAGACATGCTGACAGCAACATAAGGAGAGTCAGTTAATTCAATACCGATGTGCGCAATGTGGCTACCTAATGGGCCCATAGAGAATGGAACCACATACATGGTACGACCAGCCATTGAGCCGTCGAATAAACCGTTTAATTTAGCGCGCATTTCAGCTGGCGCTTCCCAGTTGTTTGTCGCACCAGCATCTTCTTTGTTTTCAGAGCAGATGTAAGTACGGTCTTCAACACGAGCAACGTCAGAAGGATCAGAATTTGCAAGGTACGAACCAGGGTGTTTTTCTTGGTTTAATGCTTGCATGGTGCCGTTAGCGATCATCAAGTCGATTAGACGTTGATATTCTTCTGCGCTACCGTCACACCATTCAATTTTTGCTGGTTTTGTTAACTTTGCAATTTCTTCAACCCATGCAATAAGCTTAGGGTGACGAACGAATTCTGGTGCGTTCACTTGGGTCATGGTGAGGCCTATCTTAAATGTGTACAAGTCGTGTACAAAGTACAATCTGAACGATGGGGTACATGGTTCAGATGAAATATGAAAAAAAAGTGGCTGTATTAAAGCACAAAAACATAAAAAAAATAAGACATAGGCTTGATTTAGCTTTATGTAAAAAATACCCATATAAATAATGAATAACATATATGAAACATGGGCTTACAACTTTTTTGTGTTCTATTTATCATTATTTAAAAAAAATATGGGCATTATTTATTTTAATTATTTTTAATTAAAACATATATTTATAGCTTAAATTTTATAAAGAATGATTATTGATTTAATGAATGGTCATCATTCGATTTTTACATAAAGCTGCTTTTCATTCTGCATCAATTGGTTGAAATTAGAGCAAAAGCTTTAAAATGATTGAAGAAAATGTCGACAACATTACAGCCGTTATCGCTTATTTATAATCAAAAATCTGGATTTCATGCCACACAGCAAGAAGGTGTCTATGAAGAGTTGTTGCATGTTTTGTCACAGCATGGTTTTGAAATCCAATTGTTTGAAATGGGCGATATCGCCAATTTTGATCAACTGATGCAACAGGTATTAGCACGGCATCAAGCAGCGCATTTAAGCGGTGTAGTGGTTGCAGCAGGTGGTGATGGTACTTTAAATGCAGTGGCGGCTAAACTGAAAGGCACTAACATTCCGATGGGTATTTTGCCTTTAGGCACGTTTAATTATGTGGCGCGTTTATTGAATATCCCACTGGATTTAATTGATGCTGCACAAGTCATTGCTACAGGCACGACGCGAGCTGTGCATGTGGCACAAATCAATCAACATATTTATTTAAACAATGCCAGTTTGGGTTTGTACCCTTTATTTATTCAAAAACGCGAGCGTTATAACCAATATTTAGGGCGTTTGCCTTTACATGCCTATACTTCAGGTTTGGATGTGCTGATTCGTGACCGTAAAGAATTAAAATTAGAAATAGAGGTCGATACAAAGCGCTATCCGCTGAAAACGCCGCTCATTTTCTTTGGGAATAATCAATTACAACTGTCTGAAATGAATTTACGTATTGCCAAAGCTGCTGCAGCAGGCAAAGTCGCAGGTGTTGCAGTGGCAAAGTCCGATAAATTGACTTTATTTAAAATTCTGTGGCAATTAATTCAGGGGAAGGCTGAGCAAGCCAATGATATGTACAGTTTTGCAGCAGAGCAGGTGGTCATTCATAGTAAACGCCAACAACTGACCGTGGCGCTTGATGGAGAAATTGTCAAAATGCGCCCACCACTGCGTATTTCTGTATTGAAAAATGCATTAAAGATTAAGGTGCCGCATGCTGCTGCATCTGTCTGATTTGCACTTTGGCACTGAAAATGTGGCTTGTATGCAGGCAGTACAACAACTGTGTGCAAGTATGCGACCGGAAGCGGTTGTGGTCAGTGGTGATTTAACCCAACGTGCACGCTATGCACAGTTTTATGCTTGTAAGCATTTTTTAGACAGTTTGAATTTACCGTATTTGGTTGTGCCAGGAAATCACGATATTCCGCTATATCATCTTTGGAATCGTTTTTTTAGTCCGTTTGCGCGGTATCAGTTGTTTTTTGGGCGTATGGAAACAATTTTGGAAACCGCCCATTTTTATGTGATAGGGGTGAACAGTATTCGGCGACGTTTTCATACTCGTGGGCATATTTCTTTGAATCAAATTCAGGAAATAGATACTTTGCTGCAAGCTGCGCCCACAAATAAGTTAAAAATTTTGGTGGCGCATCAACCATTTTATACACCACCAGATGATCGCCACAGCATTAAAGATTGCCCAGTGTTGGGGCGAATTGCCTTAGAGCAGTGGAGTAAAAATGGTTTATATGCCTTGCTGCATGGGCATTTACATCAACCCGCAGTATATGACTTAAATCAAATTTATGCCTTAGGCGCAGCGCATCCTGTGCTGGATATTCATGCGGGTACTGCAATTTCATATCGTTTGCATCAAGGTATGCCGAATAGCTTAAATGTATTGTGTAACAATGGTGATGTGCAGCATTACATTTTTGATGCTGAAAAAAAGCAATTTGTGTTGTGGCAACAAAATGCAGAATAAATCACCGATCTAGCCAACTTGTCTAAAAAAACAACATAAATTGAAAAATTTTTAGCTTTTCCCCTTGAAGCGTTTTTTTCCATCCCCACAACTGTGTCATCTAAAATTTATTTTGATGATGACCAAAGGAATAAATAAGTCGTCATCAGGAATCTGTACATAGACCTAGTCTGATGGAGTTATTTATGAGCAACATTCGTCCATTACATGACCGCGTAGTTATTCGTCGTGTTGAAGAAGAAACAAAAACAGCTGGCGGTATCTTGCTTCCAGGTTCTGCTGCAGAAAAACCAGCCCAAGGTGAAGTGATTGCAGTAGGTAATGGTCAAATTACAGACAATGGCGTACGCGCTTTAGACGTAAAAGTGGGCGACAAAGTCTTGTTTGGTACTTATGCAGGCACCACAGTTAAAGTAGACGGTGAAGAACTTCTAATTATGAAAGAGTCTGATATTTTAGCGGTACTTGAAGGCTAAGTTCAGAACTCATATTCAAAGCAAATTTGAACATTATTTAAAAATATTTGGAGTTAAACATGTCAGCTAAAGACGTAAAATTTGGTGATTCAGCTCGCACAAAAATGATCGCAGGTGTAAACGTACTTGCAGACGCAGTTAAAGTAACTTTAGGCCCTAAAGGTCGTAACGTAGTGATTGACCGTTCTTTCGGTGCGCCGCACATCACTAAAGATGGTGTATCTGTTGCGAAAGAAATCACCTTGAAAGACAAGTTTGAGAACATGGGTGCTCAGCTTGTACGTGAAGTGTCTAGCAAAACCAATGATATCGCAGGTGACGGTACGACCACTGCAACAGTACTTGCACAAGCCATTTTAAATGAAGGCATCAAATCTGTAACTGCGGGCATGAACCCAATGGATTTGAAACGTGGTATCGACCTTGCTGTTAAGGCAGTCGTTGCAGACATTAAAGCAACGGCTAAACCAGCATCTGATACTAAAGCGATTGAGCAAGTGGGTTCGATCTCTGCAAACTCTGATGAAACAGTAGGTAAACTCATTGCACAAGCAATGGAACGCGTTGGTAAAGAAGGCGTAATCACTGTTGAAGAAGGTTCAGGCTTTGAAGACGCGCTTGACGTTGTAGAAGGTATGCAGTTTGACCGCGGTTATATCTCGCCATACTTTGCGAACAAACAAGATACTTTGACTGCAGAACTTGAAAACCCGTTCATTCTTCTTGTTGATAAAAAAATCAGCAACATTCGTGAACTGATTACTGTCCTAGAAGCGGTTGCAAAAACAGGTAAGCCTCTTCTGATCATCGCTGAAGATGTTGAAGGCGAAGCGCTGGCAACGCTTGTTGTGAACAACATGCGTGGCATCATCAAAGTATGTGCGGTGAAAGCGCCTGGTTTTGGTGATCGTCGTAAAGCAATGCTTCAAGATATTGCAATCTTGACAGGCGGTACGGTTATTTCTGAAGAAATTGGTATGTCTTTGGAGCAAACATCACTAGAGCATTTGGGTAGCGCGCACAAAGTTACAGTCTCTAAAGAAAACACCGTGATTGTGGATGGTGCTGGTGATGCAAATCAGATTTCTGAGCGTGTTCAGCAAATCCGTGCGCAAATCGAAGAATCTACTTCAGAATACGACAAAGAAAAACTTCAAGAACGCGTTGCTAAATTAGCAGGCGGTGTTGCAGTCATCAAAATTGGTGCTGCAACTGAAGTTGAAATGAAAGAGAAGAAAGACCGTGTGGATGATGCGCTTCACGCAACTCGCGCTGCGGTTGAAGAAGGTGTTGTTGCAGGTGGTGGTGTTGCACTGGTGCGTGCTGCATCTGCACTTGATGGTCTGACTGGTGCTAACGATGACCAAAACGTAGGTATCAACATTCTTCGTCGTGCAATCGAAGCTCCGCTTCGTCAAATCGTAGCCAATGCTGGTGATGAGCCATCTGTAGTAATCAATGCTGTGAAGAACGGTGAAGGTAACTATGGTTATAACGCTGCGACTGGTGAATATGGCGACATGTTGGAAATGGGTATTCTTGACCCTGCAAAAGTAACTCGTTCTGCACTTGAGCATGCAGCGTCTGTTGCTGGCCTGATGTTAACAACAGAATGTATGATTACTGAAATTCCAGAAGACAAGCCAGCAATGCCAGATATGGGTGGCATGGGTGGTATGGGCGGCATGATGTAATTATCAGCGGACCCAAACTTCAAAAACCTCGTATCGTCAGATACGGGGTTTTTTTATGGCGTGGTTTTTATAATTCAGAGTTTGCACGCATGAAAAAGCAAAACTGCCTAGCCATTTTCCATTTATTTATTTATTAAATGCGTGATATGTATTTAAACTGCTTTTTTTTGTGAATAAAACCCACTATGCTACTTGGAATAATAAGAAAAACAAATGATTAAATAAGTGTAATGCAGGCTGGAGTAGGCATAAAGGGGATAAAAATGGATAACCGAGAACACGAAATTATAGGCAGTATTTATGATGCCGCTGTAGATGTGAATTTATGGCCGCAAGTAATTGAAAAAATTGTTCAATATACAGACAGTAAAACCGCCATTTTTACTGCCTTAGATCAATTTAGCCCAAGTTACGATTTTTTATTTAGTCACAATATTCCAGATGAAGCTTTGCATGCCTATCGTGATGAGCGGATTCGCGTGATTGACATGCAGTTACACCGAGTATTGTGGGAAAATTTAGGTGTGGGGCAAGTAGCGAGCTCGGATTTATCGCATTATGGGGAAAACCCTGAAAGTGATGAATATATCTTTTATGAACGGTGTTTGAATCCGACGGGAATTAGTTATATCTCGGCTGTTTTGCTCGATCAGGGTTCACATCGTTGGGCAGTTTTAGGATTACATCGTGCGCCAGATGTAGCGCCGTATCAACAAAAAGAGTTGGATTTTTTAAAGCATTTGGGTGTGCATTTGCGCCGTGCCTTACAAATCCATCGTCAATTTAGTTTGGTTAAACAAGAAAATTTAAGTTTGTATAGTGTGCTCGATCATTTAAAAACAGGTGTAATTTTGCTTGATCATCAGCTGAGTTTGATTTATTCAAACCCTTTAGCTCAAAGCATGCTGGAACACGATTCATGTTTAGATTTGGACTTGTATAATCGTTTAAAAACCCATGCTTATGATCAAATTCGTTTAGATCAATTATTACATTCAGCGTTGTTGGGACAGTCGGCATTAAACGCAGATGTAGGCGGTGTATTGTCTTTGTCAGATGCGAAAGGACAACAATTAATGCTGACTATCGTACCTTGTTCTAAATTAAAAAATATGCAGCATCAAAATGCAAGACAACATCAAATTGCGGTATTTCTGACCGATATGCATCAGCACTATGCCTTGTCACAAGCCTATTTGCAGCAAGCTTATCAATTGTCTAAACGCGAGTTTGAGCTGTGTGAGTTGTTGTTGAATGGTTATAAGTTAGAAGAAATTGCGGAACATTGCGGGATTACCCTCAGTTCCGTGCGCACTTATTTTAAAAATATTTATGAAAAAACCCAATGCAACTCGCAAATTGAACTCATGCATTTATTAATGAGCTGTACCATTCATTTTGAGCATATTGGTTAAAGCTGCCTAAATTTTGCTTAGGCAGCTTTAAAATATGTTTAGTTACTACGTTGTAGGGTAATAGTGTCTTCGCCTTGTGGATGCAAGGTTAGACTTGTTCCGGAGATGCTATAAGTTGCATTAACTTTAGCGCTATCCGAAGTGTCATGTAATCCACCGCAACCGTTGGTGTCATATAACACTTCTGTTACGGCAAGTGTATTGGATGTTATTGAATATTTACCATATTCAATTCCTGGGTTATCGCAATCACCTTCGGTGTCTAACAAGAAATAGAATCCTGTGTCAAAGAAAGCAAACAAGTGAGTTTGATTAAATTGCCAAGTGCCAACTAGACCTGATGATTGTTTTACTTTAGTTAAAATATAGGTGCTATTACTTCCTACATCAGTCAGCACTAGATCTGTGCCATTATAACTTAGGCGGTGGTGACCATCATTGTCAGGATGTGAAAGCCCGTAGTCACCGTTTGTATCTATGGAAATTACAGGGTTCAGCGCTGAGGTTAAAGCATTCCAATTTAATTGTCCGATTTCAATACCAGGCTTCCCTGTTTCATCAGCTACATCTGCTTCACCCAGAGCATAACGTCCATCGGGTAAAATATGTAATAAAACAGCAGATGCATTGGTACGTCCAATTTCCCAAGTTCCAGCAATATCTTTATAGAATTGGCTTGCGCTACTTGTGGTAGTACCTTCTGTATTGGGTCTTGTGAGTATAAATGTACCTTCATTTGGTTCGTGGAGTGTAAGTGATGTCGAATTAACCGTGACTGGTAGACCTGAGCTTGAGTTTGCACTATTGTCAGATAAGCCTGCACAGCCATTTGTATCGATCAGGATATTATCTACGAATAACTTTCCATCTTGAACACGATATTTACCATATTCGATACCTGGTCCACCACAAGGCATTTCTCCAACTTCCACTTGATCGTCCCCAACAGCATCAACCATGATATAGGTATTATTATCCGGATTGAAAACAAATAGTTGCTTGCCTGAACTTGAGTTCCAAGCACCGGCAATGCTCGAATTGTTTTGAGGGACTTTAGTAAATGTTGCACTTTCATTAGGGTTTTGAGCTTCAGAAATTTTTAACTGCGTACCATCAAATGATATTTTCATATCACGTGTTTTTCCAGAATCAGTTAAGCCCCAATCTTCATTTGTATCAATTGAAGATTGCGCCCATAAATCTCCAGCAACAGCATTTACCGATAATTCACCATACTCCATGCCATTTGCACTATCAGATGGTGAGCTAACAATAGGTTCGCCAATCAGGTATTTCCCGTCTGAGGTTACTTGAAGTACGATTTCTGAGTCAGCATTTTTCGCATACCAAACCCCAACGATATCTTTGAGTAGTGTTTGGTTAAAGTTAGCTTGTGCTTCTGTTGCGCTAACTACGACTTTATCTTTAAAATCTTCTATTGTTTGTAGAACAGGTTGAAAGCTTGTAATAAATTCAGTTGTTGGTTTAGAGAGGTCAATTGAGTTTGCAGGGAGTTGACTCACTGAGTCAGGGATTTGAATACCATCGTCATGCCCCCCCTGAGAATCTAAAGATTGTAAAAAAATAAGTAAATTTGTTCGTGTTGTTACATCATCAGCTAACTCCACAGGGGTAATACGATCAGCACCAATCACTGTGCCAATTTCAATATTTCCGATGGAGAAAGTGATTTCATCACCCTCTTGATATTCAAACTCCCCTTGAGCATTTGTACGTTTAGAGACACCATTAATTGTATAAGTTGCACCACTCACAGGCCCATCGGTCAGTACGCCAGTTTTTGTGGTGTTTGATGGTGGGGGAGCAGAACTACCAGAATCATTGTCTGAACCACCACATGCACTGAGTAAGCCTGCTAAAGTTAAGCATAATAAGGTTTTTTTCATCATGAATTCCTTGTCATCCAAATTGTTATGTCAGAAGTATAGAAATAAGATGAATCTAGGAGCTATCCCAAAATTGGGAGGTCAAATACAAAATCTGTGAGAAAAAATGAAGACCAATCAATATTTTTGTGACAAAACTAGATTTTTTGATATGCAGTCATCGAAGTTCTATTTTGCTGTGTTAATTTGAAAAACGGTTTCAAGTTTTTTTTGATGATCTTCATCCACTTGATTCATTTCATATTTAAATATCAACATTGCCATCTATAAGTGATCCAGTTTTATGTTGTCTAAATTTTTTATTGAACGTCCTATTTTTGCAGGTGTGCTCGCCATTGTGGTGATGGCACTCGGGATTTTTTCAGTATTAAATTTACCTGTAGAACGCTACCCAGACATTGCACCACCTCGTATCACCGTCAGCGCAACGTATACAGGAGCTTCGGCAGAAACTGTTGAAGAAAGCGTCACACAGGTTTTGGAACAGCAAATTAAAGGCTTAGATCACTTACTGTATTTCAGTTCTAGCAGTGATTCTTCAGGACGAAGTCGCATCAGCATTAGCTTTGAAAATGGTACCAACCCCGATACCGCACAAGTCCAGGTACAAAATGCGATTAATGGCGCAATTAACCGCTTACCTGAAGATGTGCAGCGTCAGGGCGTAAATGTCTTTAAATCATTGGGTGATACCCACATGGTCATTGGGCTTTACGATGCCACAGGCAAAAGCAGCAATATTGCCTTGTCTGACTATATGATGAGTCATTTAGAGCAAGAGCTGGCACGCATTGAAGGTGTGGGTGAGGTCGATGTTTTTGGTGCGCAATATGCAATGCGGATTTGGCTGAATCCGATAAAGTTAAAACAATACGCACTCATGCCAAGTGATGTACGTGCTGCAGTATTAGCACAAAATACCCAAGTCGCAGCAGGCGCAATTGGTGAATTACCCACAGCACAAGAACAATATCTCAATGCCAAAGTCACCTCAGGTTCACGCTTAAAAACGGTAGAAGAATTTGAAAATATTATTTTAAAAGCAGATCAGGCAGGTGGCTTTGTTTATTTAAAAGATGTGGCACGTATTGAACTTGGTGCAGAAAATTATCAAAGCTTTAATACCATTAATGGTTTTCCATCGGCAGGGATGGGGATTTCATTATCTTCTGGTGCCAATGCGTTACAAACTTCAGCCTTAATTCAAAAACAAATTGAGCATTTAAAACAACAATTGCCCGAAGGTTACCAAATTGTCTATCCACGAGATAACACGCCTTTCGTGCAGGAATCAATTAATGAAGTGGTGAAAACTTTAATTGAAGCGGTGATTTTAGTTGTCATCGTGATGTTCTTGTTTTTACAAAACTGGCGCGCGACGCTCATTCCTACCGTAACCGTGCCTGTGGTGATTTTAGGCACTATGGCCGTGTTGCAACTCTTTGGCCTAAGTATTAACACGCTGACCTTATTCGCTTTGGTTTTAGCGATTGGTTTGTTGGTGGATGATGCGATTGTCGTGGTCGAAAACGTCGAGCGTTTAATGCACGAACAGCAGCTCTCGGCTAAACAGGCATCTATCGCATCGATGCAGGAAATTAGCGGTGCTTTGGTCGGCATTACCTTGGTTTTGACCGCAGTATTTATCCCTATGGCATTTTTTGGTGGTTCGACTGGGGTAATTTATCGCCAGTTTTCCATTACCTTAGTGACTGCGATGGTACTGTCTTTAGGTGTGGCCTTAATTTTAACGCCTGCTTTGTGTGCTTTGATTTTAAAACCCAACCCACAACCAGCCCAATGGGCGATCTGGTTTAATCAAAAACTGGAACGCTTAAAACAACACTATCTCAAATTATCAGGCTGGACGATTCAGCATAAAGCGGTGTGTCTGGTTATTTTTGCAGGTTTACTGACGGTGTTTGCCTTGTTTTACCGTGCCTTACCTACCAGTTTTATCCCGAATGAAGATCAGGGCATGTTGTCGGTGCAATTTAAATTACAGGAAGGTGCGCCGTTGTCTAAAAGTCGTGAAGTGGGCGAAAGCATACGTGAATACTTTATGCAGCATGAAGCCCACAATGTTGATTTGGTGATGATTCGTTATGGACGTAATTTTTCGGGAACAGGGCAGAATTTAGGGCAGGGTTTTATTGCGCTAAAACATTGGGATGAGCGTCAAGGGCAACAGCATACCGCACAAGCTATTCGTGAACGTGCCATGCAGCATTTTCGACAGCATCCCAATGCACAAATTACCATTGGCATGCCCGCAGCAGTTCGTGGTTTGGGGCAAACCGATGGCTTAGAGTTCTGGATGCGCGATGTGAATGGTACAGGACGCGATTTTTTAATTCAGCAATTTCAAAATTTACAGCAGCAAGCCGCTCAATATCAAAGCTTTAAAAATTTAGATCAACGTGCCAATCCTGAAAAAGCGGAGTTAAACGTCACGATTGATCAGAAACAGGCGATGGCAGCAGGTTTAAATCAAACGGCTATTAACAGTACCTTAGCGGCAGCTTGGGGCGGTAGTTATATCAACGACTTTATTGACCGTGGTCGAATTAAACGTGTGATTATGCAGGGTGATGCCGAATTTCGTGGTAAACCTGAAGATTTGAATCAATGGTCGGTACGCAGTCAGCAAAATCAAATGGTACCTTTTAGCCAGTTTGCTCAACTCAGTTGGAGCGGTGGGCCAGAAGTCGTCAATCGTTTTATGGGGTATAGCGCCGTGCAAATGGAAGCCGATACTGCCGAAGGATATAGCTCAGGGCAGGCGATGCGTGATTTAGAACAGATGGTGGCGCAGCAGCAGGGCATTGACTTGGCATGGAGTGGGTTGTCTTTTGAAGAAAAACAGTCCAGCAATCAGGCTTTGTTACTGTATTTGATTTCCATCGGGTTTATTTTCTTATGCCTTGCTGCCTTGTATGAAAGTTGGAGTATTCCAACAGCCGTGATGAGTGCCATTCCTTTAGGAATTGGTGGAAATATTATTTTCAGCTATTTGGCAGGTTTCCCGAACGACATTTATTTCCAAATTGCCTTGCTTACCACCATTGGTTTGTCATGTAAAAATGCCATTTTAATTGTGGAGTTTGCTTCGGCTGCGCAGCAACAAGGCAAAGAGGTGATTCAAGCCGCTTTAGAAGGTGCAAGCTTACGGCTCAGACCTATTTTAATGACCTCATTGGCATTTGGTGCAGGTATTTTGCCGCTAGTATTTGCCTTTGGTGCAGGTGCAGCAAGCCGTCAGGAAATTGGGGTGAGTGTTTTAGGTGGAGTTATTTTTGGCACAATTTTAGTGCTTGTTTTTATTCCGTTTATGTATGTGCTGGTTCGTTCTATATTTCAAGTGAATCGTTCATCACCCATAAACTAAAGATTTTTTTTATTAGGCACTTAGCAAAATTATAGGCTATGATATGAAACGCTAAAAATCTTGCATAAATCTACAGATTTTCGGTTTTTTAAGGGTTGGTTTGGGCCGAGACACTGCGCCCATTCTTCATTTTACGTTTTTGGAATGATGGAGTGGGTGAGAGCAATGACCAATCTGCACGCTGAACAGTTAGAACAAGCCTTACAATTGCATCAGCCAAGCACAGTACACAGCCTGATCGACAGTATCAATCCTGCCGATTTAGCCGACTTAATGCAGTATTTAAGCCTGAAAGCACAGCTGAGTTTAATTGAACAAATTGACAGTGCTGCCTTGGTGATGGAATTTTTACCACTGCATTCACAACTTCAAATTGCCGAAGCGATTGCACCGCAGCAATTGGTCAAACTGATTTCAGCCATGCATTCAGATGACCGCACCGACTTATTTAAGTTACTTTCTCCACATTTACAGCGTTTTGTCAGCTTACACATTACGGAAGAAAAACGCGCACAGATTCAGACTTTAGCGCGCTATCCTGAAGAATCTGCGGGCGCGATTATGAGTTCGGATTTCGTGGTGCTCTCGCCAGAACTGAACATGCAGCAAGCTATAGATGAATTGCGCAGAATGACCACAGATCGGGAAACTTTATACCTGATTTATATTGTCGATGAACTGATGAAACTATTGGGGGTGATTTCTTTAAGAGAAATAATTCAATACCCGCCTGAACAGAAAATTAAAAATGTGATGCGCACAGATTTAGTCACTGGTTTGGTCACTGAAGATCAGGAAAGTATTGCGCAAAAACTCAGCCATTATGATTTTTTGGCCTTACCGATTGTAGATGATGCACAGCATTTACTGGGGATTGTCACCTATGATGATGCGATGGACGTGGTACAGGCAGAAACTACAGAAGACTTTTTAAAATCCAGTGCGGTAGCGTCTTCACCTGGCATGAGTATAAAAACTGCGCCAATTTTATTTTTATATCGCAAACGTGTGTTTTGGTTGGTGATTTTGGTATTTGGCAGTTTATTGTCTGGAATTGGCATTGCGCATTATGAAGACATTATTGCAGCACATATTGTACTGGTTTTTTTCTTGCCGCTTTTGGTCGGTAGTGGTGGTAATGCGGGTTCTCAGTCTGCGACCTTAATGGTACGGGCACTGGCTACAGGTGATGTGCAATTTAAAGATTGGCTGCATTTACTCGGACGTGAAAGTTTGGTGGCGCTATGTTTGGGTGGAACTATGGCTTTTGCGGTTTCAATTTTAGGCTATTACCGTGGCGATATGATGGTGTCTGTGGTATTGGCACTGAGTATGCTGGGCATTGTGCTGATGGGCTGTTTAATTGGCATGAGTTTGCCTTTTATTTTGCATCGCCTGAAACTAGACCCTGCCAGTGCCTCTGCGCCTTTGGTAACCTCGATTTGTGATGCAACGGGCGTGGTGGTGTACTTATTTATTGCTTCACAGTTGTTACTTTAAACACTGTCGGTGATGATGACTTATTCAAGACCTCATCTTAAACTTTTTGCATTGATCAAAATTCTGTTTATAAAATCATAACAGACCTGAGTAAAAAACTGCTTTATTCTCAAGTAGATTGCATTTACCCAACGATACGTTTTCTATGCCAGAACCTGCATCTTCAAAAAAACTTAGCCAGCAAGAGGTGATTCGCTTAGAGCGCGATTTAGCCAAGTTTGCCAATATGATGGATTCTGTGGTGCGTATTCCATTTACCAAGCAGGGCGTGGGAGCAGATGCCGCATTAGGCACTGTACCTGTCGCGGGGGATGTCGCAGGTTTTGCACTGACCTGTTATGCGATTTATAAAGCCAAACAAATTGGTGTACCACAAACCAAACTCACTCCCGTGATTAAACTTGCTGTGATGGATGCAGTAGTTGGTTTTGTGCCAATTGTCGGCACAGTATTTGATGTATTTATTCGTCCAAGCCGTAAAGCTTTAGATGTAGTGCATACGCATATCCGTGAAGAATATCAGATTCACAGTGAGCATCATGTGGTACATCCTTTTTTACATGAGCGATTGGAACGTAAACAGCAGCAGTCAGCATTTTGGCGTAATCCTGTAGTGGCATGGCTGTGGCTACATTTGCCTGATTTGCTTGGTGTGATTTTTCTTATTTTCTTTATTTGGGCAGCATGGCTCGGTGCAAGTTGGTTGTGGCACTGGTCACAAAGTTTTGCTGTTTAAATGAACCTGTTTAAAGTACAAAACCATCTGGCAGATCTAATTTACAGACATGAAAAAAGCTTCCCTGAGGAAGCTTTTTGGTGTCGCTGTTACAATATCTTGCTAGCAGTATTAAGGTAAATTTAATTGCTGTAAAGCTGCAACACGTTGTTCAATGCTTGGGTGAGTTTGGAATAACGCTGCCAAGCTAAAACCTTCTTCTTTACCTGCAGAAATCGCAAAAGCTTTCATTTCTTTTGGCATTGCATCAGGCATTTCAGATTCTGCCTGTAAACGTAATAATGCAGAAATCATGGCTTGTTTACCTGCCAAACGTGCACCTGCTTCATCGGCACGGTATTCACGTTGACGCGAGAACCACATCACGATTGAAGAGGCCAAAATACCAAATACGATATCCAGTACAATGGTAATTGCAAAATAAGCCAAGCCTGGTGCTTCGCCATCTTCACGACCAAATACGTTACGGTCAATGAAGTCACCTGCAACACGGGCAAAGAACATGACGAATGCGTTGACCACACCTTGAATCAGTGCCAAGGTCACCATGTCACCATTGGCAACGTGACCAATTTCGTGTGCCAAAACTGCACGTAATTCATCTTTGTTCATACGCTCAAGCAGCCCTGTAGATACAGCCACTAAAGCATCGTTTTTATTCCAACCTGTTGCAAAAGCATTCGATTGGTAAGAAGGGAAAATACCCACTTCTGGCATTTTGATACCAGCACGCTGCGACAATTGCGCAACTTCATTTAATAACCACGCTTCAGCTTGGTTACGAGGGGCATTCGGGTCAATTAATTCAGTCCCAGTTGTTTTTTTCGCCATCCATTTAGACATGAATAGTGAAATTAAAGAGCCAACCATACCAAAGACAAAACAGATGACCAACAGGTTGCCTAGGTTTAAGCCACCCGCGCCATGGTAACTACCGACACCGAAGAGTGACAAAATTATGCCAGCTACAACCAGTACCGCGAGGTTGGTTAGCAAGAACAAACCAATCCGCATCATTGAGTAAATCCTCTTATATTAAAAATGTAATCTGATTTATTAATAAACCATGCCGTAAATATGCGGTGTATGTATTAAAAATTCAAGAAAAATAATAAAACTGTACTAAAAATATTTTGAGCTGATACTGCAATCGGCACTTCATTTGAGCTTGCGGCAACGCAAGCTCAAATGAAGTGCTGTAGCTTTTATTCTGAAATAAAAATACGTGCCGAAGCCGTGGCATTCCCTGTCGCGTAAGAACCTGCAGGTGCATCGGTAAAGCGACCATCGGCAGCCATAATAATTTGACGTTGTGGACGTTTGTTTGCCGCCACTTGATGATTACTGGCAGTGTAACTCTCTGACTGCGCAATCACTTGAGCATTTTGACTCTGAGTATTGCTATTGTTATTTGCCGTAATCGCATTGTTATTAGCACTTGCACTAACACCGTTGGCATACAGGTTGCTATAACGACTGGTCACACGACGTACATAGTCCTGAGTTTCACGAAAAGGCGGTACGCCGCCGTATTTTGCAACATTGCCTTCGCCTGCGTTATAGCCCGCCAAAGCTAAAGTGGTGTTGCCATTAAAGCGTTTGAGTAACCAAGCCAAGTATTTTGCACCCGCCATAATGTTTTCATGCGGGTCATAAGCGTTGCTGACATTAAAACGTCGTGCTGTCGCAGGCATGAGCTGCATTAGACCTTGTGCACCGACAGGCGAGCGGGCGTTGACATTAAAACCTGATTCGGTATGCATCACTGCTTTAATTAGACCTTCTGAAACACCGTGTTGTTGTGCTGCTTGCTGAATAATGTGGTCAAAGGCGTTTTTATTGCGGCTATAACTTGGCAATACCGACGCTTCGGAATTGCCCCAGTTGCGATAACTGTGAATATTGCTGTCTGGATAATATGTGACTTTTACTTTTGTCAGTGAACGATCTGCACTTTTGCGGTTAGTCAGCAAGGTACTGCCATTGCTGTCCTTATACATATAAATTTGACCTGCGTGCGTTGTCGTTGCCAAAGGCATGATGCTGGCAGTCCCCAAAATATACAGTAAAAAGGCATTAATTTTATTGTTCATGCTGTGAATACACTAAAAGCTGTCCCCAAACAGTTAATAGGAGTTTAACAAAAATCTCACAGATGAAAAGGCTTTGTACAAATTCATTTACAGTAGTGTCGAAAAAAATCAAGCTTAATTGCTGACAGAGTAATCAAAAAAAATATTTATTTTTTTTTAATTGGATCAGCTTGACACACTTAAGTGTATGATTTTAAATTAAAATAAAATCGATCAAAAAGTAATCAATTTAAAGAGAAGCCTTAGAATAACGGCAAGAGGCGTTGTCAAGTTGTTTTAAATCCACAAAGTTATCCACAGCTTTTGTGGAAAACTGTGGAAAAGTCCAAAAGATAAGCATCTTGGCGAAAAAGTGAACCTGAGGGTTCAAACTTGCCACAGAAAAAAACGATCTGCGCAGATAGAAATAAAGTGTGTAAACAGAAATGAACGCGCAGTCAGAAATTAAGTTCTTTGACGAAAAGGAAGATTGCGATGAAATTACATTCTTTTGATGCGGGATTGGTCTGAATCGGCTAAAATTGCGCGGTAATTTTTTTCATGGGTTAATCGCGTCTATGTTCTCACCAGTTGAGTCCGATCAAGGCTTTAATTTCAAACCAGAACTTCCAACCAGCTCTGCGTATTATCGTTTGTTGAAAAAGCTGCGTCGTCAAGTCGGGCATGCGATTCGTGACTTCAACATGATTGAAGATGGCGATAAAGTCATGGTGTGTATTTCTGGTGGTAAAGACAGTTATACCTTGCTGGACATTATGTTGCAGTTCAAGCGCATCGCACCCATCAATTTTGATGTGGTGGCTGTGAACTTAGACCAAAAGCAACCGGGCTTCCCTGAAGATGTATTGCCGCGTTATTTAGAAGAAAATAACATCCCATATTACATTTTAGAAAAAGACACCTATAGCATCACCAAGCGTTTAACGCCTGAAGGTAAAACTTACTGTGCAGTGTGTTCGCGTTTGCGTCGTGGTTCTTTGTATGGCTTTGCGCAGGAAATAGGGGCAACCAAAGTGGCGCTTGGGCATCACCGTGATGATATTTTGGCGACTTTTTTCTTAAACTTGTTCCATGGCGGTAGCTTAAAAGCCATGCCACCGAAGTTGTTGTCATCAGACAAGAAAAATATGCTGATTCGTCCACTGGCTTATGTGGAAGAAAAAGACATCATTAAATATGCAGAAATGCGTAAATTCCCAATTATTCCGTGTAACTTGTGTGGTTCACAGGAAAACTTACAGCGTGCCATTATTAACGACATGTTACGTGAGTGGGATAAAGCACATCCTAAGCGTTTGCACAGTATTTTTGGCGCATTACAGAATGTATCGCCATCGCAGTTGGCAGACCGTGAATTATTCGACTTTGAAGTGTTAGACAGCCAGCGCGTATTTGATTTTGCCGATCAGGCCGAACAAAACGCAGCAGAGCAAAACAAACGCATCAATATGGTCAATTTAGGCTACGCTGCAGACTAAGCGATAACAGCCTGTCAATCCCTTTAAAATGTAATCAACACCAAGCCAGAGCTTGGTGTTTTTTTATGAATTTGATTTATTTGAGAAAGTCGTCATTTCGACTAAAAATACAAAAACTGAACGTCCCGTACAAAATTTCTTAGCCTTTCACGAAAGGTTCATGCTATAACAATCAGCAAGCAAAACAGCTTAATAATGATGGTGTCTGGATAGACAACACACATGCACAAATATATTGAGGAAAAATCATGCCTGCTTTTTTAACTGATGATTGGTTTGCAACTGTAGAAAATTTAACGGCTCAAGCTGGTGATTTAAACCTACCTCCAGCACTTGCAAATCTGGCAATTAACTTAGTGGTGACTGATGCTGCAGGCAACACAGAATTGTCTTTAGATGGCGGTAAAATCCAAAAAGGTTTGGCGGACAACGCAAAAACAACATTAAATATGGATGCGGAAACTTTACGTAAAGTATTCCTAGAGTTTGACATGGCGGCTGCTATGCAAGCCTTTATGACAGGTAAAATCAAAGTACAGGGCGATATGTCACAATTAATGGCATTACAAACTGCAAAACCAAGCCAAGAACAAAAAGACTTATTTAAGAAGATTCTTGAGCAATCTGCTTAATTCAAGCGATTTACGCTGTAGCAGGCGAATTTCCCGCTATAGTACAAAAAAGCCTAGCTGAAGTATCAACTAGGCTTTTTTATGCACTGCAGCTTTAACAGCGCATTATTCATGTTTGAATTGCAGCTGATATACACTGCAACTCAATCACGCGAGGTAAATTTTAGATATTCACCAATTGCGGTGTGGTCTTAATATGCTCAAGGTAGGCGCGAATACGAGTCACATATTGCACTGCTTGACGATAACGACCGTTGCTCGCTTTGTTACGGTCTAAATACGCATATAGGTTAACCCAATTGTTCGGGTTTTTGCCTTGTGAGCGAATACGCTTCTGAATTTGACTGACTGCACCAGGACCCATGTTATAAGCGACTAGGGCATACCAGTTACGATCAGGAAATGGAATATGCTCATAACGGCTCAGCATTTGGTCATAATACTTAGCACCACCCTGAATACTTTGTGCAGGATCGGTACGGTTGCTTACGCCCATCGCTTTGGCTGTATTATTGGTCAGCATCATAATACCGCGCACACCTGTTGGCGAAACCGAGTTGGGTTTGAGGTAAGATTCCTGATAACCAATTGCCGCCAAAAGATGCCAGTCTAAATCGTACTGCGTGGCAGTCTTTTTAAAGTTGGCCTTATATAAAGGTAAACGATTACGCAAATCCCGCTGGATCACATCCCACGATTCTTGTTTGACCACATTACGATTATAAAATGAAGCCAATTGGGTAATTGAGCCGTTTTGCTTGCCACGACAAACAAAGTTGCTTGCGGTTTGGCTAAGAGGATCATCTGCGTGTTTAAACACCCAGTTCAGCTCACTATTTAAACCATTACGCTTTAAAGTATTTAAATCGCCACAACTGGCAGAAAATGCCGTGAGTTGCTGCTTTTCGATGCTTTGGATACTCGACGTGGTCATGGCAAAGTTCGCTTTACCAGAAGACACCCATTTTAAAGCGGTCGCATTGTCGCTTACCGTTTTAAATTCGAGTTTCACATTCATGCTGTCGGCATAGTTACGCACAAGGTCATAACCAAAGCCATGTAAATGTTGTCCATCTTTAAACACTGTGGTTGGATTTTCCACAGACACAACGGTCAATTTGTTCTGATTGACGACGCTGTCAAATTGATGAACGGCTTTGCCTGCGTTAATACTGTGGAATGGGAGAAGAACAGTACTGAAAGCGAGGACTTTGAATGGGAGGCGATTAAAAAATGAGTGAAGGCTAAGCCTAGACCCAGACGTTGAACTACTGTGCATGTTGGCTCCGCTACAAGTAATTTATGCCCTAAAAAGCAAAGGCAACACACCTTAAACTTTTTCAAGTTTGATAAATTCAATAAGGGTTGGGCAGTCATGACGTCATTCAAAATGACTTGGGATTAAAGGGAAAATGTGTAAAATTTATACACAGGTTAAAAAGTGATCAAAACTAAAAGATGTGCGAATAATAAAGATGAAAATTTTGGATGTCAAATTTTGTACATAAATTTTTTGAAAAATGTAACATAAGATATTCATTTCATTGAGAAATAAATTTTATAAATTTTTATTGTGTATAAAAATGCAATAAAATATAGGATTGATGTTAACCAAATGTAAAAAACCGGCTGCAAAAACACCATGAAATCTAACTTAATTACACGTTCTGGACACGATAAACTCGTGGCAGAGTTACAGCATTTGTGGCATGAAGAACGCCCTGAAATCACCAAAAAAGTAAACTGGGCGGCAAGCCTCGGCGATCGCTCTGAAAACGCAGATTCAAAAAAATAACCCTATTTTATGTACTATTTTAAATAAAGATATTTAAAAACATCTTGTTGCATAGGTAATACCCCCATTTTTAATTGAATTAATGGGTAGAAAATCTAAAGCCTTGTTATTGTTTAAAAATAGGTGGACAACCATTTACTGACATATGAGGTCGTTCATGATTATAAAAGTACTGCCAGT